>JAPPKI010000292.1 GCA_028820035.1 bacterium
CCGCCTCCTGGAACCGCCCGCCCCGAGCCAGAACGTCGCCATCGAACAGCACCCCCTCCTCGGAGATATGCGACGCGTCGGCAGGAGCTGAGCCGGGGACAGTACCGCCGATGTCGGCATGGTGACCACGGGAGGCGGTGAAGAACAAGATCTCATCGCCGTCGGCATCGAATACCGGCATGACCACGGTCACATCCGGCAGGTGGGTGCCGCCGTTGTAGGGGGCGTTGGTGATGAAAGCGTCGCCCGGTGCCATTTCTGGATGGCGGGCGATGATCGCCTTGACCGCCATGTCCATCGAGCCCAGGTGGACCGGCATGTGGGGGGCGTTGGCTATCAGCTCGCCGTCGGGGTCGAACACCGCACAAGAAAAGTCCAGTCGCTCTTTGATATTCACCGAGGCGGCGGTGTTCTCCAGCGCCACCCCCATCTGCTCGGCCACGTTCATGAAGAGGTTGTTGAAGATCTCCAGCATTACCGGGTCGGCATGAGTGCCCACGGCTGCACCGGGGCGGGGGGCTATGCGGCGCAAGACGAGTTCGCCGCTTGGGGCCACCGCCGCGGCCCAGCCCGGTTCAACCACCGTGGTGGAGTGGGGGTCGACGATGACCGCGGGGCCGTCTACGGCTGCCCCCGGGCCCAGGTCGGCCCGGTCGAAGAAGGAGATGCCTTGGGCCTGTCCCTCGAAGCTGGCCTCGTGGTGGGCCAAGGGGCTGGGTTCGGGCGATGAACGGTCGAAGGGCTGTTCGGCCAGGGTCTCAGACAGGCTGCTGCGGCCGATGGCTTCCACTTGGATCGACTCGAGCACGATCGGTGTCTCTGGGGAGGCGAATCCGAAGCGGGTCTGGTGGAGGTTTTCAAAAGCTGCCACCACCGGCCGGTAGTCGTCGGCAGTCACATCGAGTGCGGTGTCGGATCCCTCGTACCGCAAGAAATAGCTGGCCTCAATGTGAATGTGGGAGTGGGGCAAGTCGGCAGCCACCTCGGTGTAGGCCGCTGCGGCCAGCTCCCCGATATCGGTGGCGATGGTGCCCAGAAGCTCCTCGGTGAGGGTTTGGCCCACCGCCCGCTCGGTTACCGAGCGCACGTCGGCCAGGCCGATGCCCAACGCTGAGAGCACTCCGGCGTGGGGGTGGATCAACACGGTGGACATGCCCAGTTCGTCGGCCACCCGACAGGCATGCTGGCCGCCAGCGCCCCCGAAGCAGGCCAAGGTGTAGGCGCTCACGTCATGGCCTTGTTGCACCGAGATGGTCTTGATGGCATTGGCCATGTTCTGCACCGCCACATCCAAGAACCCCTCAGCAGCCCTCTCTGGGGTCCACGATTGTCCGGTGGCCTGGGTGATGGCCGCAGCCAATTCGGCGAAGGCGGTCCGGGCGGCGGCGGAATCGAGTGGCTGGTCGCCGCCGGGGCCGAACACCGCGGGGAAGTGGTCGGGATGCAAGCGGCCGAGAACGACATTGGCGTCGGTCACGGTGAGCGGCCCGCCATTTCCGTAGCAGGCCGGGCCGGGTTCGGCGCCCGCCGAGTCGGGACCCACCCGGAATCGGCTTCCGTCGAACGACAGGATCGAGCCGCCCCCGGCAGCCACGGTGTGGATCAGGATCATTGGCGCTCGCACCCTGATCCCGGCTACGACTCCGTTGGTAGTGCGCTCAAAGCGGCCGTCGTAGTGGGATACGTCGGTGGAAGTGCCGCCCATGTCGAACCCGATCAGGCGGTGGTGGCCAGCAGCCTCACCGGTGCGGGCCATGCCCACCACCCCGCCAGCCGGGCCGGACAACAACGCGTCCTTGCCCCGGAAGTGGTCGGGGTGGGCCAGCCCGCCGTTGGACTGCATGAAGTACAAACGGGTACCAGTGGTCCTTGCCCCCGCTGGGTCTGTGTCTTCAGCTTGGGACTGCATGAAGAAGAGCGACGTGTCGATCTGGTCTTCCACCGTTTGGATGTGACGGCGAAGAACCGGGGTGAGATAGGCGTCGGCCACGGTGGTGTCTCCCCGGGGCACCAGGCGGATGAGCGGGTTCACCTGGTGGCTGGCGGAGACATGCTCGAACCCCACCTCGGCGGCGATCTCGGTCAGGCGGGCTTCGTGATCGGGATAGCGATAGCCGTGTACCAGCACGATGGCCGCTGACCGCAATCCAGCTCGGTGGGCCGCGGCCAACTGCTGTCGGGCGTCGTCCTCATCCAGTGATCGCTCGACGGTGCCGTCGGCCCGCACTCGTTCGTCCACCGTGATCACCTGGCTGTACAACATGTCGGGCAGCACGATGTCGAGGGCAAAGAGGTCGGGCCGGGTCTGGTAGCCGATGCGGAGGGCGTCGGCGAAGCCCCGGGTGGTGACCAGCACGGTGGGCTCGCCCTGGCGCTCGAGCAGGGCATTGGTGGCCACGGTGGTGCCCATCTTCACCTCGGCCACTTGGTCCGACGGGATCGGCTCGACGGCGCTCAGCCTCAGCAGGGTCCGGATGGCTTCGATGGCGGCGTCGCGGTACCGGGGGCTCTCCGACAGCAGCTTGACGCTGGCGACTTCGCCATCGGGTGTTCGGGCCACGACGTCGGTGAACGTGCCTCCCCGGTCGATCCAGAAACTCCAACCTTTAGACATCGCGTCGGCCATGACCGGCTATCCCCCCAGCTCGGCGGCCACTCGGCGTGCCACAGCCATGGCATCGGCGATGGCCTCGTCCTGGTTGATGTAGCGGTAGGTGGCCAGCCGCCCGGCGAAGTACACCGGGATGTCGAAGTGCTCGGTGATCTTCTTGCAAAGCTCGGCGTTGCGGCGCTCGTTGGCGCCGTCGGCGGTCAGCACCGGATAGTGGCGTCGAGGCGCGCCCGGCATCTCCTCGCTGACGACGGTGCCTTTGATTTGCTGCCCGGTGGCGTGCTTGGTCTCCACCGTGCGGGTGTAGGGAACTCGGGTCGACGGGCGGTTGGTGACATAGGCGGGGGTGAGCACGCCGCCGGGATCGTCTGTCGGTTCAAAGCGCGACCGCATCTCGATGCCCCGCCATTCCAGTTCTCCGGGGCAGCGGGCGAAGTCGTCCAGTGCAGCGGTGATGATCACCGCGTCGTAGTCCTGGCCAAGGCGGTCGGCGTCGTCCACGGTGATCTCGCTGTCCAGGGTGACGGCCACGGTGGACAGCACCGACTCGATCACCTCGTTGATGCCGTTGGGCGGGAAGTACTGCCAGCGGTCCCGGAACAGCCCCCGGTGGCCATCGCGGCGCAACTCCACCCGCTTGGGAGCGAAGCGGGCCGACAGCTCGGTGGCCGGGCGGCCCCACTGCTTGGCGGTGTAGTCCTTGATGAACAGGTCGTACAGGGTGCGGCCCATCATCGACACCACAAAGTCCTCGAAGTTGCCTCCAGTGGCCTGGGCCGGAAGGGAGGCCAGCTCCCGCTCCACCGTTGGCCACACTGGCAGTTCCTTGAGCTCGTCTACCTGGGGAGGCCAGGACAGCAAGTGGCCCTCGTCATCGTCGGGCGACAGGAAAACCTCGGTGAGCACCTTGTGGTCGTAGGGCCGCGTAAGCCCGTGGGAGTTCACAAACTCATTCACCGCCTCATTGTCGGTGTGGAAGATGTGGGCCCCATTTGGCTCGTACACCACCCCTTTCATGGTCTCGGCCCGAGAATGCCCCCCCACCACGCTGGTCCTTTCCAGAACCTCCACCGCAAAGCCCGCATCGGTCAGCAGGCGAGCGGCAACAGCTCCGGTCCAGCCGGCCCCCACGACACCAATTCGCCGCCTCACAAGATGTCCCTCAAGGGGCGTGGCGACATCAGGAACTCCAGTCGGACGTCTCGGGTACGGTAGGGGGGTTGGGCTCAGTTGCCCGGAAAACGACGATAGCGCAGGGGTATGACGATGTTGGACTGCTTGATTCGGGGCGGAATGGTGGTTGACGGCACCGGAGCACCGGGTCGGGTGGCCGATGTCGGGGTGCGAGACGGGCGCATCGTGTCCATTGGCCGTTCGGACGAGCCCGCACGCGAGGAGATCGACGCCGACGGGTTGGCGGTGGCCCCGGGATTCATCGACGTGCATACCCACTACGACGCCCAGGTGCTGTGGGATCCCCATTTGACCCCGTCGTCGCTACACGGGATCACCACTGCCATCGGCGGAAACTGCGGCTTCACCATCGCCCCGATGGTGCCTGACGAGGCTGACTACGTGATGCGGATGCTGGCCCGGGTGGAGGGCATGCCCACCGAGTCGCTGGAGGCGGGGCTGGACTTCGGGTGGTCGTCGTTCGGGTCTTGGTTGGATCGCCTGGAGGGCAACGGTTTGGGCGTTAACGCCGGGTTTCTGGTGGGCCACAGCACGGTGCGCCGCCTGGCGATGGGATCGGCCGCGGTGGGCGAGGAAGCTAGCGACGGGCAGCTCGAGGCCATGAAGTCGCTGCTGGCCCGGAGCCTGGCTGAAGGCGGGCTGGGTTTCTCCACTACCAGGGCGTCGGCCCACAACGACCACAACGGCGACCCGGTGCCGTCTCGGTCGGCCACCGATGCCGAGATGGTGGCGCTGGCCGGGGTTTGCCGGGATTACCCCGGCACCACCCTGGAGATCATTCCCAGCATCGACTACTTGTGGTCGCCAGAGGCGTACGAATTGATGACCGCCATGGTGCTGGCCGCTGATCGTCCGATGAACTGGAACCTGTTCAACGTGCGGCCCGGCGAGGATGACTACCTGGAGAACCGCCTAGGGTCCGCCGACTACGCCCGACAGCAGGGCGCCACCGTGGTAGGGCTCATGCTGCCCGATGTCATGCAGATGCGATTGAACTTCGCCACCGGGGTGCTGTATGACACCCTGCCCGACTGGGCCGAGATCATGCATCTGGACCACGCCGCAAAGGTTGAGGCCTTGGCCCGTCCCGAGGTGCGCCAGCGGCTGGTGGACGGCGCGGCCCAGGCGTCTCACCGCACCTGGGTGCGGTGGGCCGAGACCACAGTGGTGGACGTGTCCTCCCCCTCGTTGGAGGCGCTGGTGGGGCGCACCATCGGCGACCTGGCCGCGGAGCGGGGCCAGGAGCCATTCGATGTGATGTGCGACATCTCACTGGAAGACGACTTGATGACCGGATTCGGACCGCCGGTGGTGGGCGACGACGACGAGTCGTGGAAGAAGCGGGCCGAGATGCTGGGCGATCCCCGGGTACTGGCCGGCGGCTCCGACGCTGGGGCCCATCTAGACATGATGATGACTTGGGGCTGCACTTCGGCGCTGGTGGGCGACACGGTGCGGGATCGAGGACTCCTCAGCTTGGAGCAGGCGGTGAATTTGGTGACCGACCGACCGGCCCGCCACTACGGGCTTCGGGGCCGAGGGCGGCTGGCCGAGGGCTGGTGTGCCGACATCGTAGTGTTCGACCCGTCCCGCCTCACCAAGGCCCCGGTTACCACCGCGTGGGACATGCCCGGCGGGGGATGGCGGCTCACCGGTGGCGCCGAGGGTATCGAGCACGTGCTGGTGAACGGGGTGGAAACCCAGCGGGCCGGAGCATTGACCGATGCCCGTCCCGGCACAGTGATCCGCTCCGGCCGCGACACCGATACGGTCGCTGCAGCTGGCCCCTGACTTTCCCCAGACCTGCCGGATGACGGCCAGGCAGGGAGCAGGGGAGTAGAAAGAGCGGGTGATCGAGGGTCCTGATCGACGGGCGCCGCGCTCGGTGGAGGCGCTGGGCTATCGGGACTATCGGCTGTATTGGACCACCAGCGTGGTGTCCAACATCGGGTCGATGATGTATCTGGCTGCCATCGGTTGGCTGGTGGAAGACATCACCGACGACCCCTGGAAGGTGACGGTGGCGGCCGCTGTCGGGCTGATCCCCTTGCTGCTGATGAGCCCATTCGGGGGGTCGCTGGCCGACCGCTACAGCCGCACTCGCCTGTTCTTGGCCACGGTGGTGGGTCAGATGGTGGTGGCGGTGGCCCTGGCCTGGGTTGTCCAGATCGATGCCGAGACGTTCTGGGTACTGGTGGCCTTCTCCTTTGGCGGAGGTGCGACCGCGTCGGTGGGAGCGCCAGTGCAGCAGGCCATCGTGGTGGAGCTGGTGCCGAGCGGGGCCATGCGCAACGCGGTCTTCTTGAACTCCACCCAGTGGAACATCTCCCGGGCGGTGGGCCCCATGCTGGGCGGATGGCTCATCCAGTTCTGGGGGCCAGCCGCGGCCTTTTGGTTCAACGCGGCCAGCTTTACCGTGCTCGTTGTCGGGCTGAGCCTATTGCCGCCCCGGCCGCCGCCCGGGGCGTCGTCGAGCCACAGCTTTCTCGCCGATTTCCTGTCAGGGTTCCGATACGCCAGAAGCGTCGAGGGTATCCGAGTGGTGATGCTGGCCAGCTTCATGTTGGCCGCCGCCATCTCCCCGACGCAATGGCTCGCCCCCGTGATTGCCGACGACGCCTTCGGCGTGGACGCTGCCGGCTTCGGCGTGCTGCTGGGTGCATTCGGTATTGGATCGCTCATCGGCGCGGTGCTGCTGCTCCAGTTCGACCGAGGAACGCTCTACAGCCGTCTCACCACCATCGGCATCAGTGCGGTGGCGGTGTTCACCATGGTGTTGGCCGTGGTGCCCACCTTCGCAATGGGCGTGTTGGCAATGGGCGGGGTGGGCCTGGCCTTCATGGTCACCATGCCCACCCTCACCAGCGCGCTCCAAAGCCTGTGCGAAGACACCTACCGGGGCCGGGTGATGAGCTTGTGGATGATGCTCTTCGGCCTGGCTGCTCCGCTCAGCATCCTGGTGCAAGGAGGGATAGCCAGCGTCATCGGCATTCGTTGGGTGCTGGCCATTACCGCTATCGCGGTGGCTGCCTACCTGGCCAGCCAGCTCACTCGTGGCCGCCTCCGCCACCTGGACACCGCTGGTTGACCGAGGGCTATTGGAGGATGCCGTTGGGGCGGGGGACGCCTTGTTCTTCGCAGTAGCGGTAGTACATCTCCAGGTTTGACTGGGCGTTGGAGATGTACTCCACATTGCCGTCGGGGTCAAGGTATTCCACGTCGCCGTAGATGGCCGACACCAGCTCGGTGGGCTCGTCGTTGTCCTCGGGCACAAACAGTGTGTGGATGGATCCTTCAGGCTCGTAGAGGTAGCTGCGACCCCGATTCATGAAGTCGTTCTCCCGATAGCCCCAAGCGCCGCTCAGGGTGAAGGCCAGCACCGGTCCCTGGTGACGGTGGATCTGCACGTTCAGTCCTGCGGGCATGAAGCCGTGCAGCACATAGAGACCGTTGTCGGCGTTCACCTGGAGCAGCCGCATCCGAGCCCCCACCGCAATGTTGTCCACGAACGGCACGTCGTCGATCCCCACGTGCTGGGCCGAAGGGACCAATTCGTCAAGCAGGCTCATGTTCAGAGGCTAGCTGTCCGCGCTCTCCAGGATTTGGGCCAGCCAGGCGTCGGTGCGGTCGTTGGAGGCCTGGGTCATCTTGGTGGGGAACACCGTGAAACCGTGGGGTGAGGCCGGGTATACGGCCAGCTCGGCGGGGTTGTCCCCCGCTCGCCAACGGGCGGCCATGAACAGGGAGTCGTCGTAGAGGTAGTCGTAGGTGCCCACGGTGAACAGCGTGGGGCACAGGTGGTTCAGGTCGGCGTATAGCGGCGAGATGTCGGGGTTCTTGCGAGCCTCAGTGTCGTGGTCACCCACGTAGAGGTCACGGAAACCGGTATTGCCCAGCTTGATCTGCGACGGTGTGCCGCTCAGATCGAACACCCCGAACACCAGATTGGCTCCGATGAACTCCGCGGCAGCATCGTGGCGGTCGCGCAGCCGCACCAGCGTGGTGGCGGCCAGATTGGCTCCGGCCGAGCCTCCGCCGACGAGCAGGGGCACCGAGCCGAACTCGTCGCGGCCCGGCCCCAACACCCAGAGCGCGGCGGTCTCGCAGTCGTCGGGTCCGGCGGGCCAGGGGTGCTCGGGGGCGAGGCGATACTGGGCGCTGACCACCGCGATCTGATGGGTGTCGGCCATGTCCCGGTTTCGACGGTCGCCCATCCTGGGGTGGCCCATGAAGAACCCGCCGCCGTGGATGTCGAGATACACCGCTCGGGCCGGGCCGTCGGGGGCGAAGATCCGCAGCTCAAGCTCGTCGCCGGCTGCACCGGCATAGGTGCGGACGTCCACATCTTCGACGGCGGCGAAGGACACCAGGTCGCCCCCGAGGGACTCGAGGTCTCGGGCCCGGGTCAGCCCTTCGGGGGTCGACAGGTCATTGACCATGGAGTCGAACGAGAACTTCGACAAGAAGTCCAAGGCTTCGGGCACATATTCGTCGAGCGACGGGTCGTAAAGCTGGCTCAAATCCATGAGGTGGTTCTAACATCCTCCCGACTCCCGATTACAGCTGCGTTTAGGCGCTCCATGGCCTGTCGAATCGCGACATCTGTTCGCGGCCGGTTGTCAAGGGGCACCAATTCGCATCACCGCAATACAAAAAAGGGGAAAACCGTGTCGAGTTCTGGTTCGATTTTGGGGAATTCCGTCGTTCGCGTCGAGGATCCCGGGCTACTGACCGGCGCAGAGCGCTACTACGACGACTTCACTCCCGAGGGCACCGCCTACGTGACCTTTGTGCGCTCGCCGATGGCCCATGCCACCATCACGGAGGTCGATGTGCTTGAGGCTCAGGCCATGGACGGCGTGCTGGCGGTGTACACCGGCG
>JAPPKI010000433.1:0-6751 GCA_028820035.1 bacterium
GGGTGGGCCGGGGCCGCAGTCTCTACATGGCGGCCCTCCTCCTGCCCTTCATCGTGACCCCGGTGGTGGGCTCCCTCGTCTACAAGGACTTATTCGAACGAGGCGGTCTGATTTCGTGGCTCTGGGAGGTGATCACCGACGATCCCTTCGCAGTTGACGCCAGCAATGTGAAGTGGCTGATCATCATCCAGTCGATCTGGTACATCATGCCGTTCGCCATGATCACGTTCTTCGCCGGACTCCAAACGCTTCCTGGAGAGCGGGTGGAAGCCGCCGCCATTGACGGGGCGAATTTCCTGCGGAACTTGTGGCATGTGATCTTGCCCCATTTGAGAGTACTCATCTTGTTTGTGGGATTGATCACAATCATGGACGCCTATCGGGTGTACGACCAGGTGTTCGTGTGGACCGGGACCAGGTTCACCGACGCCCACACCCTGTCGGTCTACAACGTGCGGGTGGCCACGGCCTTTGACATCGGGAGGCTGGGCAAGGGCAACGCCATCGCAGTTCTCAACGTGATCGGCATCTTCATCGTCTTGATCCCCTTCTTGTGGCGCAGCTACAAGGACCAGATTGCGGAGAGGACCTGATCGCCGTGCGTCGCTCCAGCACCCTCTCCCGAATCGGGCTCCACGCCACGATGCTGGTGCTGGTGGTCTGGAGCATCCTGCCGTTCATTTGGACATTCCAGACCTCCATCAAGTTCACCCGCGATGTGGCCGCCAAGAAGCCCGTGCTGTGGGGCTACGAGACCACCGCCAACGCCTACCGGGCCTTTTGGCTGGACGAAGACGACATCAACATGTGGAGCGTCTTGGTCTACATCCTGGTGGTGGCCGTGATATGCCTCATATTGGGCCAGATCGGTCGCCGGGTTCGTCACAGCTGGCCGTGGTTCACCGCGGCGGTTGGAGTGATATTCGTGGCTTTGTGGCGGTTCCCAAAGGTCTGGGAGGTCAACGACGAGTACGACTTCTTGGTCAACAGCATTGTGGTCACCGTGCTCACCATGCTCATCTCCCTGTCCATCGGGTTGTTGGCCGGCTACGGACTGGCTCGGTACACCGGAATCTCGGGAGCAGTGATTCTGATCGTGGCCCTGGGTTTCCGCGCCCTGCCGCGCACTGCGTTCGTCCTGCCGTACTTCTTCGGGGCCAAAGAGATCGACGACTGGCTGGCCAGCAGCGGTGTCGGTTCATGGGACTTTCCCCTCATTGACTTCCCTGGGATCGACACCCTCCAGATACTCGATACTCGCCTCGCCATCGTGTTAGCCCTGGTTGCGGTCAACCAGCCGTTCACCATTTGGATGTTCCGCAGCTTTTTCATAGAGGTACCGAAGGAGATCGAGGAAGCGGCGATGATGGACGGGGCTACCCGGCTCCAGGCGTTTCGCAGAGTGATCATCCCGATGATGTGGCCGGCGATCATCGCCACTGGCCTGTTCACCATGCTCTTGGCCTACAACGAATACTTGTTTGTACGGGTGCTGGCCCCAACAGAATGGACTTTGCCCGTGGCGATCGTGTCGCTCACCGGGGGCGAGAGTTCTCGCACTATCACCGAGGCCGCGGCGGCCTCGGTGTCGATCACGCTGCCCATTGTGGTGGTCATCATCTTGTTCCAGAAACATCTCGTGAAAGGGCTCGGCGCGGGTGCCGTGAAAGGCTGATGTCGGAGAACTTCCAGCAGGCCAAACGCGTCGTGCTCGACTACTACGACGCGATCGATCATGCACGCGAACATGAGATTGGCAAGGTGCTGCGGGAACATACTGCCGAGGGCTACCAATGGCGGGGTATGCACCCGTTCAATGAGATAGCGGGTGCCGAAGAAGTGGCTGAACGCTTTCACATTCCGCTGTGCCAGTCGTTCGCACCCATCCAGCGGCGACCCGATGTCTTCCTGGCCGGTGCCAATACCCGGGGGGAAGTGGGAGATACCTGGGTCTGTCAGATGGGTCACCTGCTTGGACTGTTCGACCAGCCTTGGTTGGATATTCCGCCAACCAGGAAGATGTGCTTCATCCGCTATGCCGAGTTCCACCGGGTGGAGGACGGCAAAATAGCTGAGACCGCATTCTTTACCGACATCATCAGCGTGATGCGGCAGGCTGGCCACTACCCACTGCCGCCCCAGACCGGCTCGTCGCACATCTATCCCGGCCCCCGCACCCATGACGGGCTGCTGTTCGATGCCCAAGACCCAGCTGAGGGCAAGGCCACCATGGCGCTGGTTGACCGAATGATCGACGACCTCATCTGGGCCAACGAAGTGGGGAACACCAGAGGCGAGAACGTCATGCCTCGATCGGTGTTGGCCGAATGCTGGCACGAGGACATGATCTGGTCGGGGTCGGAGGGCATCGGCGCGGCCTACACCATTGACCGATATCAGCAGCAGCATCAGCATCCGTTCCGGGTGAACCTCTCGGAAAAGACCTTCAATGGTCACGTGGCTCGATTCGCCGAGGGGAACTACGCCTGCTTCTTCGGCTGGCCCAACATCACCGTGACCGCCGATGGCGGGTTCATGGGTCTGCCCGGCTCGGGAACGCCGGCCGACATGCGGGTGGTGGACGTCTACCGTCGCGACGGCGACAAGCTGGCAGAAAACTGGGTGTTCCTCGACTTGTTGAACTGGCTCAACATGCAAGGGCTCGATCCGCTGGCCCGGATGCGCCAGCTCTTGGGCGTCGAAGAGTTTCGCAGCGAGGATGCAGAAGGACTCGCATGGATCCGACCAGAGTCGCCGGACTCCGCCGGAGGGGAGTGAAAATGTCAACCGTCACCCTTGACAAGATCACCAAGATTTATCCCAACGGGTTCCAAGCCATTACCGAGCTGAGCCTGACGCTGGAGGAGGGGGAGTTCCTGGTACTGGTGGGACCATCGGGCTGCGGCAAATCGACCGCGCTGCGGATGATCGCGGGCTTGGAGGACATCAGCTCGGGAGATCTGTACGTGGGGGACCGGTGGCTCAACGATGTGCAGCCCAAAGACCGGGACATTGCGATGGTGTTCCAGAGCTATGCGCTCTACCCCCAGATGACGGTGGCGGAGAACATCGGGTTTCCCCTGAAGCTTCGCAAGATCAGCAGGAAGGAGCGCCAAGAGCAGGTGTGGCAGGCGGCCGAGATACTGGAACTCACCGAGCAACTCGACAAGAAGCCGGCTCAGCTGTCGGGTGGCCAGCGCCAGCGGGTGGCGATGGGCCGGGCCATTGTCCGCCGCCCGGCGCTGTTCCTCATGGACGAGCCGCTTTCAAACCTCGATGCCAAGTTGAGGGTTCAGATGCGGGCCGACATCGCGGGGATCCAGCGGGAACTGGGCGTCACTACCTTCTACGTGACCCACGACCAAGTCGAGGCCATGACCATGGGGGATCGAGTGGCGGTCATCAAAGACGGGATTCTCCAACAGGCTGCGGCGCCAGAGGCTCTCTATGACAACCCCGACAACGTGTTCGTGGCCGCTTTCATCGGCTCCCCGTCGATGAACCTCTACGAAGCGACCTTGTCGGAGGTTGGCGGCCACTATCAGTTGCAGCTGGGCGACCAGTCTCTCGCAGTACCTGAGCAGATCCTGGCAAGTCGCCCGGCGCTGCGGGACTACTTGGATCAGCCTGTAGTCGTCGGTATCCGCCCCGAGGATCTTGAGGATGCCGCCGTTGCTTCCGACCACCCGAACGATCAGCGCCTGGACGCGGAGGTTGCGGTGAGGGAGGCACTCGGCGCTGAGACTTTGGTTCACTTCTCCATCGCCGCGCCCAGCGTGGACAGCGGAGACCCCGATGCCCTCGATGAACTGGGCGACGAGGACGTCAGTCGGTGTACGGCCCGCTTCAGCGCTGCCACAAGGACCCGAGTCGGTGATCGCATCAGAGTCAATGTGTCAACCGAGAAGCTGCACTTCTTCGACCGTAGAACCCATTTGGCGATCCGCACATGAACACTAGAGTCCGTGCCGCCTCCGGTGGCGGCGTATCCGCCAGGACCCGTGCACGATGAGGACCAGCATCGACCGCATTCTCACAACCCATGTCGGCAGCTTGCCCCGGTCCGAGGCCGTTACGCGAGGGGTGTTTGCGATCGAGAGAGGCGAGCCCATTGATGTCGGCGAGCACAATGCCGTCGTCGCAGCCGCGGTGGAGGCAATTGTGGCCCGACAGGTGTCGGCTGGGGTGGACGTAGTGAGCGATGGCGAGATGAGCAAGCTCAGCTACGCCACCTACATCAGATACCGCGTCACTGGATTTGAGGGCGACAGTCCCCGGCGGGCGCCTGCTGATCTAGAGGACTTCCCCTCGTTCCTCGAGCGCCAGGCCGCTACCGGAGGCACGCCGACCTATACCCGGCCCCAGTGCGTCGGCCCCGTGGAGGTGATGGACATGGGGCCTTGTCAGACTGACATCGCCAACTTCCGGGCGGCCATCGAGGAGCACGCTCCGCTTGAAGGGTTTGTGAACGCGGCTTCTCCGGGAGTAATCGCTCTATTTCAGCCCGATGCCTACTACGGAGACCACGAGACCTATCTCTATGCCCTAGCCGAGGCCATGAGAGCCGAGTACGAGGCCATCGTGAATGCCGGCTTCCTGCTGCAACTTGACTCGCCCGACCTGGGGCTGGGTCGGCACATGATGTTCAAGGGCAGGCCCGATGAGGAATACGAGCGGCTCGCACGTATACACGTCGAGGCGTTGAACCATGCGGTGAGCAATATCGATCCCAGCCGGATGAGGCTCCACATCTGCTGGGGCAATTACGAGGGTCCCCACACCCACGATGCGCCGATGTCTCAAGTGCTGCCGATAGCGCTCAAGGCCAAACCCCAAGCGCTGCTGTTTGAGTCGGCCAACCCAAGGCATGCCCACGAGTGGAGAACCTTTGCGGAGGCGGCTATTCCTGAAGACAAGGTGCTGGTTCCCGGCGTTGTTGATACCACCACGCACTTTGTCGAACACCCGGAGTTGATCGCCCAGCGCATCGAGCGGCTCGCGGAGATTGTGGGCCGCGAGCGGGTGATGGCCGGCACTGATTGCGGGTTCTCGTCGTTTGCCGGATATGAGGGGATCGACCCTGAGATCGCCTTCGCCAAGCTCGAAGCGCTCGCCCGGGGAGCGGAGCTGGCTTCGGAGAAACTGTGGCGAGCCGCTTGACGTCTACATCTGGTTGAGGAGCATGGTATGACCACTCACGATGCCAACAAGGCTGCGCTCGTTCCGTTTCGAGATGCGCTGTACCACTGGACGGAAGCGGGGGTGCGCTCGGTGCTGGGGGATGCTTTCGCCTCCGAGGCTCTGGTGCATCTGGCATTCCCATTCGAAGATCTTGAGGGACCCGAGGGTCTCTGGGACCAGGCTTTGAGCAAGCTGGCCTCGGCGATGCCCGATGTCGAGCGCCGCGACTTCATCGTGATGGCTGGAGACGATGACCAGGGGGACAGCTGGGTAGGGTGCTGCGGCCATTATACCGGTACCT
Organism: bacterium; assembly: GCA_028820035.1. GTDB lineage: Bacteria > Actinomycetota > Acidimicrobiia > Acidimicrobiales > Bin134 > Poriferisocius. The sequence goes on from JAPPKI010000433.1 coordinate 5,483, forward strand.
GGCAGGGGCCGTTTCTCGACATTCCTCCAACCGGGCACCAGGCGGCAATGCGCTACCACGAGTTCTTCCACATGGTTGAAGGACGCGTGGTTGAGATGCAGGCCCTTTGGGATATCCCCGAAATGATGATGCAGGCTGGTGTGTGGCCAATGGGCCCGAGCCTTGGCCGCTATTGGCATGCGCCCGCACCCGCCACCCAAGACGGCGTTCACCGCGGTTTGAGGGATGCCGCGGTATCGCAGGCCAGCGTGGACTGGGTCACTGGGATGCTGACAGACATGGGTCGCCATCCCTCCGAGCCGGAGGAAGTGATGCGCCTGGAGCACTGGTGGCATCCGAAGTTCAGTTGGTATGGCCCCGCCGGTATCGGGACAGGACGAGGGGTGATCGGCTTCCGCAACTGGCACCAGATCCCGTTTCTTGCCGCCATGCCCGACCGCCGCGTCGACTTCAGCAGCGTGAGCCATTTCTTCGGCGACAACAACTATGTGGGGGTCACCGCTTGGCCGGGAATGGCGATGACGGTGACTGGCGACGGCTGGCTTGGCATCGCTCCTTCAGACCGGGAGATCACCATGCGCAGCCTCGATTTCTGGCGACTGGAAACCGACCCGGCCACGGGCCAGAGGTCTATACGTGAGAACTGGGTGCTCGTCGATCTGCTCCACGTGTGGAACCAGTTGGGTGTGGATGTATTTCGGAGAATGAGGGAGCTGGCGGTTCCGTAACAGCTCGCCCAATGGGGCGAATGGCTACATGGCCGAAGTGAAGCCGCCGATCTGGTTGGGGTTGGTGTCGAATGACCTCACCATGGCATGAACGGAGTAGGAAGCGACGAGGCGGCCGTCTTGGGCGAAGATTCGGCCTTGGCCTTGCACCTGGCCCCGGCCGGCATAGATGGCTGGATTTTCGTAGAGGTGCCAGTCGGCAGCATCGGCCTCGTCGTGGAAGGCGATGTCGACAGCCATAGGACCGGTTGACAGGGTGACGTGGGCCAATGCCTCGGTGATGCCCTGATGGGGCCGCATCGACGCCCCGATGGTGTAGTGCGTGGTGGCCTGGGCCAACAGAGCGGCCTGCATCGCCAGGCCTTCGGGCCGGTCCCGATAGCGCATCCACACGTAGAGCTCCGGCGGCCCCACATCGTCGGGATCGAAGTTATAGGCGCCATCCACCACTCGGATGTCGCGTCCGATAACCCCGAAATCCCGTAGCGGGCACTCCAATGGATCGGGAACTTCCGGCATCTCGGCTGTCACTCGGTAGACG
>JAPPKI010000433.1:6761-8622 GCA_028820035.1 bacterium
GCGCCGCTGTCGAGCAGAACCAGGCCGGCGCTGCACAGCTTCTCGTGCTGAATGACGCGGGTCTCCACGGTGGAGTAGGTCCGCCCCTGGCGCAGCATGTCGACGTCGACCGCTAGCGGGGAATCGAACCGGGCGGCTCGAGTGAAGACCATCGACGCTGACACCACCCGCTGGTCGGGGACGGTCTTCGATGCGGCCACAATGGCTTGGCCCAGAAGTTGGCCACCTTCGATTACCTGGCGGGACCGACGGTGGTCGGGGATATCGACAAAGGTCCCCAGGGGCGGATCAGGAAACGATGGACTGGTGAACCGGCCATCGCCATCAGGCTCCACATCGATGAGGTGGGCCAAATCTGCCGCAGTGCCCCAGACGGGGAACGAGTACGCCACCACATCACCGCCGTCTTCTTGGACGGTCTCCAGAAGCTCGATTTGGACCCGGTCGGTGTAGAAGGCGACGTGGCCCTCAAGTCCCGCCACCTCGGAGAAGGGCCGGCGGTATACCCAAACCACGTTTTCCTCGGTCTCGTCGCCGACGGTCAGCGACCAATAGTCGGCCTCGCCTTTGAACGGGCACACCGTGTGCAGTTCGGTCTCGGTGAAGTGTTCCCAGGCCACATCGCCCATGGGGAAGTAGAGCTGGTCTTGGTGATCCGACTCCTTGACAATCAAACATGAGTAGCTCTCAGCTACGACGGCTCCGTTGAACGTCGCCCGGCCCTGACCCGACCACGGAAACAGATCGATGGCATAGCCGGGATATCGGTTCCATGCGGATTCAATCTCGCTCACGCTGAGATCGTATTGGTAGCGTCGCCTCGACGGGGGAGCAGGAGGAAGAGGAGTTCATGATTCAACCGATGCAGGGCATCCGCATCCTGGATGTGTGCGATCACACCTTTGTGCCGGCGGCCTCCGCGGTGTTGGCCGACTGGGGTGCTGATGTCATCAAGATCGAGCACGCCCAGCGAGGCGACGCCGCTCGGGGCCTGGCGTCGAGTGGGGCCCTCGACCTCAAGGGGCAAGTCCACGCCATCATGGAACACGCCAACCGGGGCAAGCGCAGCCTTGGTTTGGACCTCCAAACAGAGGAGGGGATGTCGATACTGCACCGGCTCATCGCCATTTCCGACGTCTTCCTCACGAACAAACCGCCGAATGTGCGAGAGCGCCTGCACATCACCGAGGAGGAGGTGCGGCCTCATAACGAGAACATCGTGTACGCGGCGGGCACCGCGTGGGGTCCCAAGGGGCCGGAGGGACATCGGGGCGGCTACGACATGACCTCGTTCTGGGTGCGGTCGGGGGCGGCCATGGGCACCTGGTACACCGACGATGAGCGCATGCCTTCTCAGCCGGGTCCGGCCTTCGGCGACTCCATCGGGGCGATGACCATTGCCGGAGGGATTGCCACCGCGTTGTTCCATCGGGAGCGGACCGGAGAGGCTGTCGCACTGGAGGTGTCCCTGCTGGGCACCGGACTGTGGGCTATGGGCGCCGGTGTGGCCATGTCACACGTCAACAACACGCCGTGGCGGCCGGTCGATCTGAGCGGGCTCACCCAGCCGCTCCTGGGCAACTATGTCACCGCCGACGGCTACACCATCAACATCACCTGCCTTCAGCCTCTCCCTTATTGGCAGGAGTTCTGCCGGGTAATCGGGCGTCCAGAGTTGATCGAAGACGAGCGATTCGCCACCTATGAGACGCTGATGGCCAACGCTGCGCCCGCTCGGAATGTCGTCGAGGAGGTGGTGGCGGGCCGCACCCTGGAAGAAGTAAGGGAGCTGTTTGCCGACTTCTCCGGCCAGTGGACTCCGGCGCTCGACACTCTTGAGATAATCGACGACCCGCAAGGC
>JAPPKI010000122.1 GCA_028820035.1 bacterium
TGTGGCCGGGCTTCTGCGCGTTTGGTAGCAGCATCAAGCGGACATGGGAGAACGTCCGCATATTTTCGTCGGGTCTTGATGAGTTGAGAATTTTTGTATTACAATAATCATGTGTGGAGATCCACAGCGCAGCCCGCAAACACGGCTATAGCGACCAGGCGATCCTCCATGCCATCAGATACGCCGTCACGATTGTCGACTTGGAGCCCGACACCGACCCACCCAGGACTCTGGCTATCGGGCCTGACCAGCACGGCAACTTGCTCGAGGTCATCTGGCTGGATCTCGATGCTGGCTCACAACTCGTTATCCATGCCATGGCCCTCCGACCCTTGTTCCATCACCTGCTCCCTCAACTAGAGGACTGATCGCTATGACCACGCCTAGGACTTATCGGACCCGGACCGGACAGGTTCTCACCGACGGCGACGTTGCCCGTATCGCCGACGAGGTGGAGACCACAAAGTACGACATCGAGGAATTGAAGACTCGGCGGCGGGGTCGCCCGCTACTGGGGCGAGCCCCTTCTGAAGTCGTCACCGTGCGCATCAATCCCGAGCTGCGAGCCGCTATCTCCGACCGCGCCGAGAAAGACGGCACAACCGTCAGCGCCATCCATCGCGAAGCTCTCCGCCGCTTCCTCCTCCAGCCCTAAACACCCGCCCAATCCACCTGTTGCCCACACTAAGCCGGCCTCATTCGGTTTCTGAACCACAAGCAGTGGTGCTGGGTATAGGCGCGGATTTCCTGGCTGACACTGCGCGACCCCTGACAGAGGGTCAGTCCGCAAACATCTCGCGGGCGACTGCCAGCACCTGGGCCATCGAAAGCGGCGAGAGCCTGCCGAGCCGCCGAACTAGGCGGGCTGCGTCCACAGCCCTGATCTGATCCACCACCACGTGGCCGCTGGTGTTACGGAACTTGCAGGCAACCCGAAACGGGTATGGATGGCCACCAGTTGTCATCGGGGCAATCAAACATGTGCTCCAATGCTCATTTAGCTCGTCGGGAGACACCACCAGCGCAGGCCGAGTCTTGCGAATCTCAGAACCGACCGCAGGGTCCAGTTCGCAAAGGTAAACATCGCCGCGCCTCGGAAAGGTCAAGACTCGCCCTCATTGGACTCCCAATCCCATTCGACTGAATCGAAATGGGTCGGCCCCCAGCCCTCTTCAAGCGCACCTTCCCCTCTTTCTCGGCCCAGACGGGCCGCTTCTGACCAACCCAGCCTCGGCTCGGTTCTAGGCTCAATCAACAAGCCCCCTTCCACAACCCTCAGCGACACCTGCTCCCCCAACCCAGCCTCCTCGATCAAGGGTTTGGGTATGCGGACACCTCGAGAGTTGCCAACCATAACGATCCTCGCATCCATGCCTGCCTCCTGCTCCGCGATGCCCACGATTTTCGTGCTCACATTGTAATCACGTCCGGCTCGCTCATGAGATAACCCCCGACACTACAAACAGTGGTGTTGGGTGTAGGTGCGGATTTCTTGGCGGGCGTTGGCCACTGCTTCTTCGAGGGCGAAGGCCCGCTCGAATAGCTCTTGGAGGTCTTCGATTTCGTCGATCTCCCGGGAGGCGTTGGCCACGGTGGTGACCGCCTCACGAATATCCGGGGGCGCGGCATCTTCCAGGGCATCCAACTGGGCCAAGTCGACTTCGCCTTCAGCGGGCCGCATCCCCACGCCCTCTTCGGCCAACTCACAAAACGCCACAAGATCCCCCTTGTCCTCACCGCCACAGGCCGTCAGAAGAAGAACCAACACCAGCAAAAGCGACAAACCCCGCCGCCCGGACGCGCGCCCAACCATTGTCAAGAAGTGGGCTTGTCGGCGCCCACGATCCACATGGCGTAATACTGAGCCCCACCCCCGTAGGCGTGGCCGAAGGCTTTGCGGGCACCGTCCACCTGGTGGTCGCCGGCCATGCCCCGAACCTGGAGGGCGGCTTCGGCAAAACGGATCATGCCCGACGCTCCGATGGGGTTGGACGACAGCACGCCGCCCGAGCAATTCACCGGCAGATCACCGCCGTCAAGATGGGTGGCACCTTCCTCGACCAGCTTCCAGCCGTCTCCGATCTCGCAGAATCCCAGGCTCTCCAGCCACATCGGCTCGTACCACGAGAACGGCACGTACATCTCCACCTCGTCGATCTCGCCTCGCCGGTCGGTGATGCCCGCCTGGGCGAACACGTCGTCGGCGCAGTCCCGGCTGGCCTGGGGATTCACCTCGTCGCGTCCGGGGAAGTTGTTGGCTTCGCTGCGCAATGCCGCCCCATGGATCCAGGCCACCGGCTTGGTCGAGGCGTCCCCGGCGGCCTCGTCGCCCAGCACGATCGCGCAAGCCCCGTCCGACGATGGGCAGGTCTCAGAAAACCGGATCGGCTCCCACAGCATGGGCGACTCAACCACCTGGTCGAAGGTGAGTTCCTTCTGTTGCAGGTGGGCATACGGGTTGAGCAGTGCGTGCTGGCGGTCTTTGAACGCCACCATGCAGCCGATCAGCTCGGGGGCGTTGGTGCGGGCCATGTACTGGCGGATGATGGGCGAGAAGTAGCCGCCGGCTCCGGCGTTGATCGAAACCGAGAACGGCTGGGGCAAAGACAGCGCCCAGGTGGCGTTGGACTCCGACTGCTTTTCGAATCCCAGGGTGAGCACTCGGCGGTGGATGCCGGCTTGCACCAGCGAGGCGGCCACCACTGCGGTTGACCCGCCTACTGATCCTGCGGTGTGGACCCGCAGCAGCGGCTTGCCCACCGCGCCCAGAGCCTCGGCCAGAAACAGCTCGGGCTGCATGACCCCCTCGAAGAAATCGGGGGCCTTGCCCACCACCACGGCATCGATGTCGTCCCAGCCCACCTCGGCGTCCTCCAGCGCCCGATAGGCGGCCTCCCGCACCAGGCCGGGCAACGACACGTCGCCCCGAGTGGTTTGGTACTTGGTCTGGCCGACACCCAGCACTGCGGTGCGCTCAGCCATCACTCCCCCTCCATCACGCACACCAGGTTCTGCTGGAGAAACAGCCCCGACGCGGCATGGCCCAGTACCCGGTCGGCCTGACCCTCGTGAATCTGACGGGCGGCGTCGGCGATGCGCATGAGGCCGGCGGCCATCATGGTGTGGCCGGCCAGCGCCCCGCCGCTGGCGTTGACGGCGGTGTCGGATCCCAGCCCGAGTTCGGCCTCCAAGATGTGCTCTTGGGTGGTGAACGGAGCGGCCAGCTCAGCGGCGTCCAAACGGTCGTTCCCCGCACCGGCCTCCACGGCCGCCTTATGGGCGCTGGGGGCCCGGGTGAGATCGCGCACCCCCGGCTGGTGGGGGTCGATTCGGTGGTCGATGCCTCTGATCCACGCCGGTCGCTCGCACAGCTCTCGAGCGCGGTCGCCGGCCGCCAGCACGACGGCGACGCCTCCGTCGGCGGAGGCCGCGCAATCGCTGGGCCGCAGCGGGTCGGCGATGGGTTCCTCGGCCAGCACCGAGTCGACGGCGGCGTCGGCGGAAGACCGCACGGCCAGCGGGTTATCGGCCGCGCCGTTGAGGCTGCGGACCGCGATCTCCGCCAAACGCTGGTCGCTGACCGCGCCCGACTCCAGCATGATCCGAGCCTGGAGGGCGGCCATGGCGAAGGCGTCGGGCCACAGCGGCCCCAGGTAGTAGGGGTCGAGTTGGGTACACAGCACGTCGCGCAGCGAACCCGGCGACGACTTGCCGTAGCTGTACACCAGCGCGGTGTCTATGCCCCCGATCTGGAGCTTGACCCACGACTCGTACAGCGCCCAGGCCCCGTCCATCTCCACATGGCTCTCGCTGATGGGCGGCACCGCGCCCACCGCGTCCAGGGTGTGGACGAATGAGAACGCCTGTCCGGCCAGAAAATCGCTGCTTCCCGAACAGGTAAAGCCGATGTCGTCTTGGGTCAGCCCCACCGCGCCCCGGGCCTCGTTGATGATCGGCACCATCAGCTCCACCTCGGTGGTGTGGGTGAGGGCCTTCTGCTGTTGCTGGGCCACCGAGACCACGGCGATGTCGCGCATCACCTTCCCTCCCCCGCAGCCTGTTCTTCCGATTCAGTGATCTGCTTGGCGTGCCAGGCGTTGGTGCCCGCGGCAGTCACCGGTATGTCGGGCCCGCCGGAGGGCTCCCAGTACAGGATGTTCTCCGCGGTGCGGCCCAGTTGGTCGTCGGGCTTCCACACTGCCCGCACCCGCATGCCCATGCGTACCTCGGAGGTGTCGATCCCGGCGACCAGACCCAAAAAGCCGATGTCGGCACCGTCGAGGTGGATCCAGGCGCTCACGTACGGGATCTCCAGGTCGTCTCGGCCGGGGATGGGCAGCCGGGTCACGCAAAAGCCCCCCACATGGCCGGTGTCGGGCAGCTCCACATAGTCAGGGGTGGCCGCACCGTGGCGGGGATCCACCCCCCGGGGAGGCACGAATACCGCCCCGTCCACCGGGGACCGCTGGCCGAGGATCTTGCGGTCGGCGAAGGCATTCAGATAGCCGGATGAGGCCGCACCGGGAATGAAGTCGTACTCCAGTCGGATGGGGGTGCGCACCGACCGCACCGGCTCCACATCGGCCAGCTTCTCGGGCAGGTGCACCTCGCCCGACAGAGCGGCCGGGGTAACGCTGGGATCGGTGCTCATTGGCCCGCTCCCTCGGGCACGAACCCCTCCAGATCGGCGATATGGCCCTCGCGCTCAGGCCTCCAGCGTGCCGTTACCCGCATTCCGACCGAGAGCTCGTCAGGGCCATCCACCAGCACGCCGTGCACCATGGGGGTGTCGGCCCCGTCCAGGCGGATCATGCCCAAGCCGTGGGGTTGGCCCCAGGGTGACTGGGATCGGGGCGGGTCCACCCAGGTCCAGCTCACCAGCTCACCGCCCGGCCCCACCTCCACCAGTTCGGTCAGCGGGGCCGATGTTTCCGGGTCGTACTCGGTGGGCGGGCACAGCACCGTTCCGTCGGGGCGGCGGATGCCCAAGACGATTCTCTCCCGCAGGCCAGTCAAAAACGCCCCGATCACCGGACCGGTGGTCCGGGTGAACGGGTACTCCAGCACCAGATCGGCCCGCAGCCGCTCTGCCATCGGTCTACGCCGCTCCGTCAAAAGAAATCGTTCCCGCGTCGGTGTCGATCACAACCGGGGTGCCGTCGGCGGGCTCTTCGCCGTCGAACACCACCCCCATGAGGCAGGGGATCTGGAAGTCCCGGCTGATGATGGCCAGATGGCTCTCGATGTCGCCCGACCGGCACAGAATCCCGGCCAGGTCGGCCTCAATGGGAGCCAAGAACGTGGCCCCGGCGTCTTTGACCAGCGCCACCGTCTCCAAGGCGACGTCGTCCCCGGCGTCGAGCACCGCGATCACATCATCCGGCGTGTCGAAGCGCATCAGCCGACCCTGGCCGGAGATGCCGGAGAACACCGGGCTGCCCCGGCCAACTACATCGCCCATCAGAAATCTGCCACTTGGTGTTTCGCTGACACGCCCATCAGAACTCGATCACCTGGCGCACGACCTCGCCATTGCGCACCGCTTCCAGCGCGGGGTTGATCTCGTCGATGGTGATGCGCCGGGTGATCATGCGCTCAAGGTCGAGCTTGCCGCTCTTCCACAGCCGCAGCAGCCGGTGGAAGTCGGTGCGGACATCGGTGCCGCCGTAATAGGAGCCGATCAAGGTCTTCTCGTTGTAGAAGAGCTCGAAAGCGCTGAACGACACCATCTCCTCCATGCGGCCCACACCCACGATGCAGCAGGTGCCGCCCCGGCGGGTCATGTCATAGGCGGTGCGCATCAAGGCAGGAATACCGACGCACTCCAGGGAGTAGTCGAATCCCTCGCCCCCGGTGATCTTGTTCTTGGCATCCTCTAGATCTTCGGGCAGCACCGCATGGGTGGCGCCGAAGGAGATGGCCTCATCCAGCTTGGCCGGGTTCTTGTCCACCGCCACGATCTCAGCCGCACCGGCAATCCTCGCCCCTTGGATGGCGGCCACGCCCACGCCCCCGGCGCCAAGCACCACCACCGACGAGCCTGGGCTCACCTTGGCGGTGTTCAGCGAGGCTCCGGCTCCGGTCATTACGCCGCAACCGATGAGGGAGGCCACGTCCAACGGAATGTCGGGGTCAATCTTCACCACGCCCTGGCGGGGCATGATCAGCTTCTCGGCGAAGGTGCCCGCCCCGGCCATCCCGAAAAGCTCGGTACCTGCCTGGCGGAACTTCGTGCGAGCCATCGAAGCCAATGCGATGTTGGGGCACAGATTCGGCTGGTGGCGACCGGTGCAGTAGACGCAGTTCCCGCAAGAGGGCGACCACACCACTATCACATGGTCGCCGGGAGCCAAATCGTCCACATTCGACCCCACCTCCTCAATGATCCCCGCTCCCTCGTGGCCGAGCACCGCCGGAGGGGCCTGGGGAATGGTCCCGTTCATGGCCGACACGTCGGAATGGCACACCCCGGTGTGGGTGATCTTGATGGCCACGTCATCGGGACCCATCTCCACTAACTCGACGTCGTCACACACTTCCAAGTTGACTTCGCCGACTTCTCGCATAATCGCCGCAAGCATCCAAGAATGGTAGGCCGAGTGTGGCCCCTCCGACACTCTTGGCCGCGAAGCCGACCGCTAGCCTCATCAGCCATGCCGCAGACCATGCCGCTGGACATCCGGGAGCTGAACCGAATGGTGGAGTTCTGGGACATCTTGGTCTCGGAGAACTCCAAACGGCGCACCGGCCTGACGTCGGGCCTCATCCCGGTGCGGGAGTACACCGGCTATTCGGGCATGGAGGCCTGGCTGCGCTGGCCCGACATCTTGGCCCGCTGCGACGAGGTGATGGAAGCGTCCGAGTTAGGGGCCAAGATGCGGGGGCCGGGCACGCAAACCACCAACGCCCACCCTTTCGCCCTCGTCTGCATCCCTTTCGGGGGTTGGCGGGCTCTGGAGGAGCTGTCGGCCATGGGACTCACCACCCAGGTAGATGACGTGGAGGATCGGGTTCGGTTCCTCATGGACTACTGGATCCGCTGGGTGGAGCCGTGGCGGGGCGACGGCTTCCGCTCGTGCTGGGACGCGGCCGACACGCTGCGGACCTGCGACCCCGAGATCATCGACACCCTGTATCAGGCGGCCTGGCCGGTGGAGAGCGACAGTGACAATCGCACGGCCCGCCGTTTTGTGGCCGGACTCCAGCAGTACCTCTTCCTGTTGTACCTCGACACCCGGCTGGGCACCGGAGACACCGGCCCGTACCCGCTGCCCAACGGCCGGCACATGATCGTTCGGGAGTTCTCATCGCTGGCCCAGAGCTGGATCCCCTGGAGCCACGTGGCCGCCGATGTCCCCTACCAGAACCTGGTGGTGGGCCTGGTGTTCCGGCCCGGCATCCACAACCGGGTGAACGATCTGTCCACCACTTTCTCGGTACCGGCCGACAACCTGGCCTGGCTGGAGGCCATGTCGGTGTTCGAGCCCCGGCCCGGCGGGGAGCTGGTACCGGTGGACCGGGAGGAGATGCCCGAGATCCTGGCCGCGGTCAAGAAAGCCCAGGCCGATGCCTACCGGCTGATGAACACCTGGACATTCGAGGAGAAGGTCCACAACGGCACCCATGTCTACTTCCGGGGTCTGATGTGGCCGTTCACAAACCTGCTGGGCATCGACGACGAGTTCGACTGGTCGATCCCCCACCCCCACACCGCCGAGACGGTGTGGCCGATCTTCGCCGGCGGCCTACCCGAACAAGAGGGCGCTGAAGAGGTCCCCTTTCCGATGTTCCCCCGACTAGAAAGCGCCTAGCCCATGAAAATAGACATGCCGCTATCTGCCGATCTGGCGGGGGTCCGGGCCCAGGCCGAGGCCTACCATGCCATGGGGGTCGACGGGGTGTTCACCTTCGAGGGCCAGCGCGACGTGTTCTTCCCTCTGCTCGCCGCGGCCGAGCACACCGGCCTCGACCTCTACACCAACGTGGCCATCGCCCTGCCCCGCAGCCCGATGCACTTGGCCTACCAGTCGTTCGACCTGCACCGGTTGTCGGACGGGAAGTTCGCCTTGGGCCTGGGTTCGCAGATCAAGCCCCACATCACCAAGCGCTACAGCGCGGTGTGGGACCGCCCGGTGGCCCAGATGCGGGAGCTGATGGCCGCCACCAAGGCCATCTTCGCCCGGTGGCAGGATGGCGACGCCCTCGACTTCAAGGGCGACTACTACACCTTCACGCTCTCCACCCCGATTTTCGAGCCCGAGCCGCTGGAGTGGGGCACGCCGCCCATCTGGGCCGGGGCGCTGGGTCCGAAGATGACCAAGATGGTGGCCGAGACCGCCGACGGCATCTTGATCCACCCGTTCTGCTCCGAGCGATTCCTGCGCACCAAGACGCTGCCCGCAGTGGAAGCAGGGCTAGGCGCTGCCGGACGCAGCCGGGACGAATTCACCTTTGGTGTGGGGGTGATCGTCGGGTTGTACGGAGACGATGCCGATGAGTCGGAGGCCTGGCGGGTGGAACAGCTCTGCCGCTCCAACCTCGGATTCTACGGCTCCACCCCGGCCTACCGGGTTGTGCTCGAAGCCCACGGCTGGGGCG
>JAPPKI010000180.1 GCA_028820035.1 bacterium
CGTGCTCCACTCCACTGAATCGTTCCGGCGCCGGTTACGCACCAACAGCAGTTGCTCCCCCCGCAAGACCACTCCCCCGGCCACCTCCCAATCCCGAACTCGCCGAGGTCTTGAATCCGAGAGCTCCTCCGGCATCCCCCCAGTATGGCCCGACCCAGCGACAGCACGCCCCGAGCAACGCTGCGTCAACTCAACAGCAGCTGTTTAGAACCTTCAGGTTGCCAGGTGCTGACTCCTATTTCGGGGAAGGCTTCGTAACAGGATCGGGATTCGGCGTGGGGCGAAGGCGGCGGTCGCAATTCGTAAGCACCATATCGATCTCGACACACAATCCAGCCGTCGTCGTGGATTTGGCGGTGGCAGCCCTTGCAGACCAACACCAGATTGTCGATATCGGTACGACCGCCGGTCAGCCACTCGTCGATGTGATGAGCTTCGCACCATACCGCTGATCGTCCGCAGCCGATGCAGTGCTTGTCCCGGATGATGAGCGCGGCCCGCTGAGCCTCGGTCGCCAATCTGAGTTTGCGCCCCACCCAGAGCTCCTGGTTCTTGGTATTGAACACGGAGGGCAGGATGTCGGCGTTGCAGGCCAGCCGCAGCGCCTCAGAGATTGGCAGGGGCGTGCCGTCGAGCAGACGGGCATCAGCCAGCTTCTGATTGAGCGCGTCCCACTCGGCGGTCAAGATCAGCGTGGCCCGCGGCGGGGTGCGTTCGCCGGTATCGGCACAAACCAGGTTCTCCAGCGCGTCGGCCATGCGCTGACCGAACCCAAGCTGATCGCCTGCTTTGCCGTCGTTACTTTGGCGGCGCATCTCGTCGGCCAGCGCAGCCTCGATCCGATTCCCAGCTTCCGGGTCGAACCGGCCGTTCAAGATGAACATGCCGTCCTCTATCGACTTGAAAAAGCTCAAGTCACGGCGCTGGCGTTGTTTGGCCATCAGCGACTTGCCGTCGTCGGGCGACTGCTCGTGCTGGTGGTCGCGCAGCGTCCGGGAGAAGGTGCCGAAATCCTCACGCCGGGCAGCTTCTACCAGCACGGTCTCGTCGACCGGCCCCTGCGAAGCGGCTTTGGCGATCTGGGTGGCGTGTGCCGCGGGAATCTCCCCGGCACCCAACGCATCGAGAGTCTCGGGAACTTGGGAGAACTGAGAGGCTGTCTCCACTTCCCGCCGGGCCTGCTGCTTGGAGGCCTGGAGTTCGTCCAACACCATCCGGCGAGCCAAACCCTCACCGGCCCTACTGGAGTACTCAGCCAGCGCGGCCGTCTTCATCGCCGCCAACCGGGCCTCCGACCTCTTGATCAACCCCAACCGGGCCCGCAACTCAGACAACGACAAGCTAGCCACATCAACCGCCTCCTGCCAAACCGGCCTAGATGGCTCGCAATCAGCCCGTTTCCCCTGTTCAAGGGACCTAAACTCCATGGATGCAAGTATACCGACACCAGTGACAACATCTACCTGAATAAGCGAGGATAAACGGATTCATCTTGTTTTATATTGACAATAACTAAAATATAAGTAACATTATTCACATTCCTCTACTACTCCAAAACGAATCTGACACCCAACGTCCCTATACTTCACCCCCTTCCCCAACCAAACAACAGTCTCAAGTTAGGATTCAACAGTGATTCGGACCGCTGGGGTGGCGACGCGGCCCCAGTCACATCGGTGCAACCAAGGCGCGAACTTGGGGGCGCAGTGGCTGCCTGTGGAGTCCAAGTTGACTCGCCCTACCGACATTGCGCTGCGGAAAAGCCTCCGTAACCTGGTCGCCTCGAATCCACAGTTCTGGGACTTCGGAGGAACAGCTCGCCGCAATTTTGCACATGGCTATTTCCAATACCCGGCCATGATGGTGCCGAACATGGTCGGCCGCGCACTCGACGAGGTGGCTGCCAACCGCCACGACCAGATTCACCTGCTTGATCCCTTTGCAGGCTCAGGCACGGTTGTGACAGAAGCTGTGACACGCGGGTGGGATGTGACTGCCGTAGACGTCAATCCGCTGGCTGCAATGCTCTGCCGGACGAAGGGAGGCCCCTTCTTCCCCGCGGCTACAGCAGCCGCAATCGCAAGAGTTTTGTCGCAGGTCGGACGATCCAGATATCCAGAAAGCCACTGGTTTCCGAACATCCGCAAATGGTTCGAACCCGAGGTCATCGAGGGACTCAGTAGCCTTCGCCAGGCAATTCAAGGCATAGGTTCCCCACCTGTTCGGCGATTCCTCTGGGTCGCTTTGGCTGAGACTGTTCGATTGACGAGCAACAGCCGCCTCTCGACTGTCAAATTGCATATCAAGCCTGCTCAAGATCGGATTCCAACGGATGCCGTGGAGACCTTTGAGCGAATCGCCGAACGTAACCTTGGGCTGCTTTCGGCTGAGTCAGAGGCGCTTGGGAAAGCCGGACACATACGACGCGGGTGGCCAACCTCGCAAGTAGAGGTCGTCCTTGAAGACATCGCTACCGCCAACTTGATTGGGGAAACGAGAAGCCCGAACGTCCTCGTCACATCGCCTCCATACGGCGACAACCACTCCACCATCACCTACGGACAGCACGCGTACCTGCCCCTGCAATGGATCCTACTGTCTGACACCGGCGCTCTGGACCGTTCAGCTGTCTCGGGGCCAAGCGCAATCGACAGCATCAGTCTGGGAGGCCTTCGACGAAATGGCCACAGGCGCGCCGTTAGCATTGGATACAAATCCGAAGCTGCGAGAACGACCCTGGATCAATTGAGCGAAATCAGGCCAGACCACGCAGACAAGGCCGGCGCTTTCCTTAGCGATCTAGACCTGGCATTCGATAGTGCGTTACAAATGCTCGCACCCGGATCCCATGTCGTCGTCACGATCGGAGATCGGACCGTAAGCGGGATGCAGGTGCCGACCGCACGGATCGTCCAGGACATCGTGGCGCATAAGGGGGCTGTGGTAGTCGCTGCCGTACCCAGAAAGCTTCCGAAAGCCAGACGGATGGCCTCCCGGAACAACTTCGCTTCCAGAATGGATTCGGAGTGGATGCTCGTCATGAGACTTCCAACATGAACAGACTTACCCTCGGAGTCCACCCGCGTGTTGTATTCCAACTCGGGGAGAGCCTTGTAACCGATCCAGTACAAGCTCTGCTGGAGTTGGTCAAGAATTCCTACGACGCGGATGCGACTCTGGTAACAGTTGAAGTGAATACGCACGTCAAGGAGGCCGACCTTCAAGGCCGGATCGTTGTAGAGGACAACGGTATCGGCATGAGCGAACAGACTATTAGGGAGGGGTGGCTAACGATTTCAGTCTCTCCCAAGGCGGCGATGAAGGAGTCAGGCCAAAAGACCTTGCGGCACCATCGGGTTCCGTTAGGTGACAAGGGGGTTGGTCGTCTCGGCACGCAGCGTCTTGGGCACCGCCTGACAATCCGAACCTTCGAAGACCAGAGGCCTGATAAGAAGCGCTCTCGAGAACCAGTTTCGGGTCGTGAGCTGGTGATCGATTGGCGCGCTTACGACAGTGTGGACCGTCTTGATGAAGTCGAGTTCCGACTCGAAAAAGTTGAGGAAGAATCCGCCGGCACGAGACTGATGATCGAGGGGCTGAAAGACTCCGCTGAATGGAGCGGCGACGGAAAGAACCGTCTCGGAGCCGAACTATCAAAATTGGTATCGCCCTTTGACCCGCCCAAGAACTTTTCCCTGGATATCCGTGTGGACGATGCTCCCGTCGAACTCACACAGCTGGACCGAATCGTTCGCCGAGCCGCACTCAGTTCATGGCATATTGATTTTGACGAGACGAGCCTGCGCGTCGATGGTTCAGTGCGCGGCACCTTCCTGCGCCCTGACCGAAAGGATCACTCGGAGTGGCGGTCATTGGTTGTAGACGATGGCGGCGAGCGTCTTTATCAGTTTCTGAAGAATGACCCAAGAGCTAGAGACCTTGGGGTCAGTGAGCCTTCCTCCTCCTCTCAGGTGGCACGATTTCAACTTGAACTAGGTGTTGATGAACTCGATGCCAGTGTCGCTCCAGGTGCTGGCGGCGATACTCCTGGGCCATTTAGTGCATCATTCGAGAGCTTTAGCCTCGGCCGCTTCGAGGTGCAAGAACTCGTTGGCGAATACCTCCAAGATGATGGCATTGAGAATCATGTATTCACGAAGGAGGCAGAGTACAGAGAGCTGATGAAAGACCTCGCTGGCGTACGTGTCTATCGCGACGGGTTTGGCGTTCGCGTAGGCGGAGACTGGCTGGGACTGGGGGCAGGATTCACTAGTGCCCGCAGCTTCCGTGCGCTTCGTCCGGCAAACACGATTGGCTATATCAATATTTCAGCGGAGCGCAACCAGAGTCTCGTGGAGACAACTGACCGAGAAGGATTCGTCCACAACGGTGCCTACAGGACATTTGTGGCCCTCCTAGAAGAGGCAATCTCCTACATCAACAGCTGCCAAGTCTTGGTAGGCCGAAATTGGGACAGTCTGAAAAAAGAGGAAAGCCGGAAAATCGCTGGCATCCCTGAAGGACGTCCCGCACGACAAGTGGCCACAGGTGTCACAGATGCAGTGCGACAAGGAGAGCAGCTACGGACCGAACTCCAACGCGCGAAGTCAGCAATCGGAACAGCAATGAAGTCCACCCCTGAGCTCACTGAAGCGAGAGACACGGTTGAGGAGGTGGAACGTCTTCTTGATCGCTTACCAGAGGTCCAGGCCCAAGCAGAAGTGGTCGAAAACGAGCTAGAGGAACTCGAGCGGAATCGAGCAGAGTACATAGAGATGATCGGGCTTGGTCTGACCGCTGAAGCCCTTGCCCATGAGCTGTCAATGGCCATCAATAGGCTCGATGCTGCTACTCGAGCAATGGCACGCAAGTTGCGCAGCCCGAAGGGCGCTACTCAGGAGGAAATGGCGGGGTACCTCGCCGACGTGCAGTACGCAATCGCAGCACTGCGCAAGCAGCTTGCCCACCTGGATCCATCACTCCGCTATGCACGCGACCAGAGGACAGATGTCACTGTCGGTCAGTTCATCGGGGACATTGCCGAATACCACCGCAGTCGCTGGGAAGGCTCCGAGCTTGAACTGGAAGTACGGATTGAAGATGACTTCAAGGTTCGCGCCAACCCCGGACGCATGACACAAGTCTTCGACAACCTCATCCTCAACAGTGAGCACTGGGTCCGACAAACCAAGAAAAGGCCCGCCAGGATTGAGATAGTCGTTTCAAACCCCTTCGTGGAGGTATCCGACAGTGGGCCAGGGGTCCATGACTCCGTCCGTGACTCGCTGTTCGAGCCCTTTGTTACGAGAAAGCCGAGAGGCAAGGGTCGGGGCCTTGGACTGTTCGTCGCCCGACAGCTCCTAGATCTTGAGAATTCGGAGATTCGACTAGCCCCGAACAAGAACGCTCACGGTCGCCTCTATCTGTTCGAATTGGACTTCTCGGGAGCCCTCGTTGGTTAATCCCGCCGCATCAACCAAGGCGATCTTGAACGGCCGAGGAATCTCCCGAGTGGTAGTCGTGGATGACGATGTGGGTCAACCGCCGTGGTACGGACTCGTGGATCTGCTCGACTCGGAGGACAGGACAACCATCGGCCAGGAGGTTGAGTTCGACCTCCTGAACCCTGATTGGCGTGACCGGCTAGAGCTTGCCGATCACCAAACACATAAGCGCATTGCAGCAGAAGTGATTTCGGTTGCCAACGATCGCGGTATCCCACGCCCTCAAAAAGCGACTGAAGATCCAGCCCTGGCTGCACTACAAGAGGTTCTCAATTCTCATCAGCCTCAACAACTCACTCCCAACCAATGGCATGCGCGCGCTTCTGAGCTCATCAGGGGAGCCGAGTCCGAGCCAACGCTCTTCTTGATTGACCAACGGCTCGGAAAGGGCCGAGAAGGTGGATCGCTGGTAAAGGACCTGCTCACCAAGGCTTCTGAAGGATGCTTCTTCTGCATCCTCTCGGCAGAAGTCGGCATCGAGAACGAGTTCGACTACTGGCAGAAAATGTGCGATGACTATGGCTTCACTCCAGGTCAAGTAGGGATAGTGGCGAAGGAGCATCTGACGGGTGATCAGATCGGATTTGCTCGAATGTTGAAGATTTCGCTCACTGCTGGTGAGGTCGAAGACGTTCGAAAGGGGGTGTTGGCTGCGACACGCCTAGGGTTTGAAGCGGGTCTGGAACGGTTTGATGAACTCGATCTTCCGACCCTCACATCAATCGTATTCGAGTCTTCACTTGTGGAGGGCGCATGGGAGGTGGAGACGATCCTGCGTGTCGTCAGAGCCTTCGTCGATGAGTCGCTTGACAATCACGTCTATGGCAATCCAGAACTTGCAGATGCTGTGAAGACGATTGCCGCCGCAGCGTCGGTGGGTACCGGCACTGACGAACGGCTCGACAAGGCGGCTTTCGAAATCCAATTCGCAGAGCGCTATGTCACAGGTGACTACCTCTCGGAACGGCGACTTGCTCCGGCAAACGGCGATATTTTCGAGCTAGCCGGAGAGAATGGCGGCACAAGCCTCTGGGTTCTGGTGGCCCAGCCATGCGATCTCGCAATCAGGTCGGACGGAAAACGAGGTGGATCCCCCACTCATCTGACCATCCTTCCGATCGAACATATGAAGAAGGCTCCACGCGGCTCTCATGTGGAGCTTCTTCACTACTTCCAGCCAAGCTCAGACAAGGCTTTCGTTCGCCTGACCAAACCCGCCTACGTACCGACGGCCATTTTGGATCTAGCTGCGTTCTCCGCCGGTGGTGAGGCGGTCTGGGCTCGAGGTGCAGATCTAGAGGCGATGAGCGTAGTCGGCTGGGAGAAGCGTGCCACCAAGGTGTCAGGGCAATTCGAGAGAGCACTCCGCAATTACGACCAACTTGACGAAGAATCGCGCCACCGCATGCGTGCACTCAGTTTGCCAGCGGCGCAAGACCCCGAGATCTCCCCCAATCTGGATGGAGATACCGTCCGATATCCAATCAAACGAGTTGGACGCCTCCGCGAGCGCCAGGCCGAAACGGTCCTTCAAGCGTATGGGCTGGCCCTCTCCCGTACCGCAGAGGCTCACGACTTAGCGCTCATCAGTCCATAGGACTGGCGTTGGCCCATCGTCTTTGGCCTGAATGACAGCAGGCCAATGCGGGCGTCCTGAGATCGGATGCGCTTCTGATATCCCGAGGCGTGATCCTCATTTCGGCTAGAGCCAACGAAAGCGGGCAGAATGGGGCGACTGTGAGGAGGGGGTGGCGTGGCGACGGACCTTGGTGAATTGCAGGGGAAGCTTTGGGAGGCGGCGGATCAACTTCGGGCTAACTCGGGGTTGAAGGCTTCGGAGTATGCGTCGCCGGTGTTGGGGCTGATCTTTTTGCGATATGCGGATGAGCGGTTTGCCCAGGCTGCGGAGACTGTTGGATCGGGGTCTGAGCGGCGGCCTATTGGGCCGGAGGACTACCAGGCGGCTGGGGCGCTATATCTGCCGGAGGAGTCGCGGTTTGAGACGCTGCTGAATCTTCCTGAGGGTGCTGATGTGGGCAATGCGGTCAACCAGGCCATGGCAGGGATTGAGAGCTGCAACCCCGGGCTTCAGGGGGTGTTGCCGAAGGACTACTCCCGCATTCCCGATGACATCTTGGGCGAGCTCTTGCGGCTGCTGCGGCGGTTGCCGGAGGTGATCGATGGGGACGGGTTCGGGTTGATCTACGAGTATTTCTTGGGGCAGTTCGCCTTTTCGGAGGGCTCGAAGGGCGGGGAGTTCTTCACCCCCACCTCGATTGTGCGGCTGATCGTGGAAATCCTGGAGCCGTTCCAGGGGAAGATCTACGATCCGGCGTGCGGGTCGGGCGGGATGTTCGTCCAGTCGGCCCATTTCGTGGAGCGCCGCCGCCGCGACCCCAGCCGAGAGCTATCGATCTACGGCCAGGAGAAGACCGGCGACACCGTCAAGCTCGCCAAGATGAACCTCGCCGTCCACGGGCTCGATGGCAACATCCGAGAGGGCAACACCTACTACGAAGACCTGCATGACGCGGTCGGCGAGTTCGACTTCGTGATGGCAAATCCCCCGTTCAACGTCAACAAGATCGACAAGGCCAAACTTGACGACGACCCCCGGTTCCCGTTCGGGCTGCCCAAGCCCGACAACGGCAACTACCTGTGGATCCAGACCTTCTACTCCGCCCTCAACCGAAACGGGCGAGCCGGTTTCGTCATGGCCAACTCCGCGTCAGACGCCCGAGGCAGCGAACTGGAGATACGCCGCAAGCTAATCGAGGACCGCAGCGTCGACGTGATCATCGCGGTCGGGACCAACATGTTCTACACCGTCACCCTGCCCGTGACTCTGTGGTTCCTCGACCGCGGCAAAAAGTACACCGACCAGGCCGACCAGATGCTCTTCATCGACGCCCGAGAGATCTACAACCAAATCGACCGAGCCCACCGCGACTGGACACCACAGCAAATTGAGTTCCTCGCCAACATCGTCCGACTCTGGAGAGGCCAAGAGCCAGAG
>JAPPKI010000448.1 GCA_028820035.1 bacterium
ATGCAGCAGCCGGGCCAATGCCCCTTCACCGCAGGCCACTACAACCTCACCGTCGGAATCGCGAATCCGACGGATGCCGCCGATCAGCGCCCCCAATCCAGCGGAGTCCATGAACGGGACCGACCCCAAGTCGATGAGCAGGCGGGGTTCAAGGGCCAAGTCGCCGATCCGCTCCCGAAATTGGGCCACGGTGTAGGCATCGATTTCACCACTGGGGCGAAGCACCGTGTGGGTGTCCAGATTTTCGACCTCGATCTCGAGCAATGCGCCTCCCCTTGACCGTCCCTGATGCTAACGCGGCACAGCCCTAATGCCATCGCCAAGCCTCGCAGGGCCACGCCATGGCCCGACAGTCCCAGCCATATTTCCCCAGCACGCTGAGGCCATTTCGATTTGGATACCATCGGAACGTGACCCATGTGCTCTTGGCCACCGACAGCGACTCCGTTCACAACGCAGTTGACGCTGCGTTGGGGGGCGACACATTAGAGATCAGCAGGGTGCGGGCGGGGGTGGAAGTGCTGGACGCGGTGCGGGAGCAGGAGCCAGACGTGGTGATCTGCGATCTTCAGATTGGGAACATGGGGGGGATGGCGACTTGCCTGGATCTGCGTTTGGAGGCGGAAATGGGGCGGGCGCCGGAGACTCGGGTTTTGATGCTGTTGGATCGGGAGGCTGATGTTTATTTGGCTCGGCAGGCGCGGTCGGATGGGTGGTTGGTGAAGCCGTTGGATGCGGTGAGTGTCCAGCGGGCGGTTGCCGCAGTTTTGGGATGAACCGATATATTTGATCGGACGGGCAGTGGCGCAGCTTGGTAGCGCGCTTCGTTCGGGACGAAGAGGTCGTGGGTTCAAATCCCGCCTGCCCGACCCAGGGTTTTCGCCCCTTGGCTAGTGTTTTGCTAAAGGGGGCGTCATGACTGAGCGCTATTTGGTTATTTCCTCGGACTGCCATGCGGGGCTGCCGAATTTGGAGTATCGGGACTATTTGGAATCGAAGCACCAAGCTGCTTTCGACGACTTCCTGGCGCGGCGGGAGGCGATCCGCAACCAGGGCAACATCATGGGCAACGCCGAATTCGAAGAAGAGTGGTTCGGCGAGAACGAGGAGGGGTTGCGAGGGGCTTGGAACGCAGCCCGACGGGATGCCGAATTGGACGGAGACGGTGTCGCCGGCGAAGTGATCTTTCCCGATGCTGATGCGGTGACCGGGGGTGCTTCGGCGCCGTTCGGAGCCGGGCTGGGCATGTCGTTTGCCGAAGACCCCGAGCTGTTGATGGCGGGGGCTCGAGCCCACAACCGGTGGTTGGCCGAGCTGTGTGCCGACAGCCCTGAGCGTCGGGCGGGGGTGGCGGTCGTGCCGATCATCGACGACGTAGACGCTGCGGTCGGCGAGATCACCCGAGCCCGGGAGTCGGGGCTGCGGGGTGGGATTCTCATCGCCTCCATGTGGAACGAGGGCCCGGGCTACCACGAGCGCCGCTACGACCCGGTGTGGGCTGCCTGTCAAGACCTGGAGATGCCGGTTCACACCCACTCAGGGGCCGCTCCTCGCAGCGACTACGGCACAGGTCCCGGATTCATCGGCATGTACGTGGCTGAAGTGCGGTGGTGGACCACCCGTCCGCTGTGGTTCTTGCTGTATTCCGGCGTTTTCGAACGGTATCCAGGGCTGCGCTATGCAGTCACTGAGTGCGGCTGTTTCTGGGCCGCCGACATGCTGTGGACGATGGATGCCACCTATTCCCGGGAGCACGGCGGGGCGCAAAAGCTGGCCGCCGATGCTTACGGTCATCTGAGTCTGCGGCCCAGCGATTACTTCGATCGCAACTGCGCCATCGGGGCGGCCAGCACCAAGCGGCGGGAACTGGCTCGGCGGTTCGAGATCGGCGTGGGCAACATCATGTGGGGCAACGACTTTCCCCATCCCGAGGGCACGTGGCCGCATACCCGCAAGGCCTTGGCGGAGACGTTCTGGGACATTCCGGCTGACGACTCCGCGGCCATCCTGGGCTTGAACGCCGCAGAGTTCTATGGCTTCGACACCGAGGCGCTGGCGCCACTGGTCGAGCAGATCGGGCCGACTCCCGAGGAGTTGGGGCAATCCGATCCCGCCGAGGCTGAAGAAAAATGGGAGGCGCTCGCCAGGGCGGGACGGCCGTGGATTACTGGAGTTGAGGCCGTGCCCCTGTCGATGGACTAAGGCGTTCGTACGCCGGCATCACCGTATTGCGCATGTGGTCGTTGGTTGAGGTCGGGACGGTGAAGTTTGTTAGGTCGATGAGCTCATCCCAGTGGTCGCGATAGGACTCGGGGGTGGGGGCTAGGTCGGTGTGGCCCTGGCTGGCGACCCAGCCCAGGCGGGCCATGCGGCCGCCGTCCACGGTGAACGACTCGCCGGTGGTCGGGCAGTCTTCGTGGGCCAGCCAAACAACCGCCGGGGCGACATTCTCGGGGCGCATGTGGGCATCGATGATGGCGCCGAACTCGTCGCCGGAGCGGTCGGGGCTTGGGCCGGTAACCGCCCAGGGAAGAGCGCAATTGACCTGCACGCCGTGATAGCGGCCTTCTCGGGCCAGTGTGCGGGTTAGCCCCATCACCCCGGCCTTGCAAGCGGCATAGGCCGATTGGCCTCGCAAGCCCCACACTGCCCCCGAGGCGATGTTCACCACCCGGCCATAGGCTTGCTCCACCATGGTGGGCCATAGCGGCCACAGCACGTGGCAGGGACCGAGCAAATGGATGGCGATCATCTCATCGAATAGTTCGGAGCCGGTTTCCGGCGTCATGTCCACGAAGTCGGCTGCTCGATTCACACCGGCGTTGTTGATCACGATGTGTATAGCGCCGAATCCGTCTTGGGCCTGTTCGGCCAGAGCAACGCCGCCCTCAGGGGTGGTCACACTGTGGTGGTCCGCAATGGCAGTACCGCCGGAAGCGATGATCTCGTCAACTACCCGGTCGGCGGCTTCGGCCACGATGTCGTTGACCACCACCTGTGCGCCTCGGTCGGCCAGCAAGAGGGCGTAGGCCCGGCCCAGTCCCTGGCCCGCGCCCGTGACCACCGCGGTGCGCCCGTCGAAGCGAAGCGACGCCGAGGTCATCAGCCGATAACGCCGTCGGACCGGAGCTCGGCGATTGCTTCTTCGCCCAGACCGAGTTCAGCAGCCAGCACCTCGTCGGTGTGCTCGCCCAGCCACGGCGGCCGGGTGTCGGGTCCCTCGCTGACCGCCGACATCTTCACCGGATTGCCGGGGGTCAGTACCGGGGTTTCGGCGTCGGCGCGGGGAATCTCCACCATCATGTGGCGGGCAGCCACATGGGGATCGTCGATCACGTCGGGAGCCTCGAACACCGGAGCGGCGGCCAGACCGGCCGCGGCCAGGTCGTTGGCCGCTTCCACGGTGGTGCGGTCGCCGGCCCACGCCCGGACCGCAGCCCGAATCTCATCCAGATTCTCCCGCCAGCCGTCGCGGGTGGAGAACCGCTGGTCATCCAGCCATTCCGGCCGACCAATGAGATGGCACAGGCGCTCGAACTGGTGCTCCCGGCCGATCTGCATCACCAGCTCGCCGGAGTTTATGGGGAAGCCGTCGTTGATGATGGCGGTGGGGAGCCGGGGGTCGGCACCCAGCGACCAGTAGTTGGGCACCATGTCGCCAAAGGCCACCATGGCATCGAACATGGCGATGTCCACGTACTGGCCATGGCCGTGGCGCTCCCGCTGGCGCAACGCCATAAGCACCCCGATCACCGCGTAGAGACCCGAGCCGGTGTCGCCCAGCGCTCCCACCGGGGACACTTTCACATGCTCACCTTCGGCGCGATTGATGGAGTAAAGGCCGCCCATGGCCTCGGCGATGGGGGCATAGGCTGGCCAATGGCCATAGGGCGACTCGTTCAAGTTCCCGAAGCCCGACACCGACAGGTAAATGAGGCCGGGGTGCAGTTCGGATAAGTCCTCGTAGCCCAAGCCGCTCCTGTCCAGGGTTCCGGGCTTTAGGTTCTCGGCCAGCACATCGAAGTTGGTGATCATCTGACGGATGAGGTCGATGGCTTTGGGGTTCTTCAAGTCCATCCCCATCGAGCGCTTGTTGAGGTTGTTCCGCAGGTAGGTGTTGCCCACCTGCCGGCCGTCGGGATCGGCTATGCCGGGTGTCGAGCCCCGGCCCAGGTCACCTCGCACCGGGTGCTCGATCTTGACCACTTCCGCGCCCATGCGAGCCATGAGCTGGGTGGCGTAGGGCAGCGACTGCATCTGCTCGATGGCCAGAATGCGGACGCCATCGAGAGGCTTGCCATGGGCAGCGTGCTCGGGGGCAGTGATGTCGCCGATTCTCATGGGCTCACTTCCTGTCCGTAGATGCGCAGGGCATTGCCGGCCAAGATGGCGTGGCGCTCGTCTTTGGGCACCCCGTCGAAATGCTCATCGATGGTGGTGCGAGAATCCGGCCAATCTGATCCGCCGTGGGGAA
The DNA here is from genome assembly GCA_028820035.1 of bacterium. Classification (GTDB taxonomy): domain Bacteria; phylum Actinomycetota; class Acidimicrobiia; order Acidimicrobiales; family Bin134; genus Poriferisocius. The sequence continues at coordinate 4,475 of JAPPKI010000448.1, forward strand.
AGTCGCTGGACCACATCATCTGGGTGACGCCGATGTGGTGGCGGTTGACGATGCCGTAGTGGTCGGTGATGAACGTGGAGGCGATGTTGGTATCGAAGTACTCGCCGGGGGGTCGCTGTATTGGGGCCCGGGTGGCCGGGTTGGCGCGCCGGAAGCGATCGTCCATTTGCTCTCGCAGGTAGGGGAACCAGGAGCTGTCGGTCTCCACCGCCAAGAACTGGAGTTCGGGGAATCGGTCGAACACGCCGCCCTCGATGAGCTGGGTGATGCGCACCGGCATGTCGAAGAAGCGCATGGAGCCGGTGAGCTTCATCTTGGCCACATCCCCTTGAGCGTGGGTGGCGAATGCCACGTGTATAGACAGGGGCAATCCGGCTTCGGCGGCCGCAGCAAACACCGGGTCGTCGTCGACCGACAGCACCTCGTCGCCACTGGGCCATCGTCCGAGCATCACCCCCCGTATACCGGGATAAGCGGCCACCCTTTGCATCTCAGACACTGCAATTTCCGTCCCAACATTGGGAAGAATGGCCACTCCCCACAAACGGTCGGGGTTGTAGGCGCAGAATTCGGCCAGCCAGTCGTTGTAGGCCCTTATGCAGGTGATATGGAAGTCAACGTCATCTCGGTGCCATACCAGCTGGTTGCCGATCCGGGGGGTGGGATACAAGATCTCCAGGTCCACGCCATCCTGGTCTTGCTCGCCGATTCGAGCTGCTGGGTCGTAGCCGCCAGCCCGAACGTCATCCCAGCGCACCCACCCCGAACGCTGGTCAATCGGCAGACCTGCCGAGCAGTTGCCGCCGAAGTTGATGGGATCATGCGCCCCTTCGATGACCCAGGCATCACCCTGCTCGAAACTCTCCATGCGCGGGGCCCGATCCTTGTAGCGAGCAGGCACCCGATCGGTCCACAGATTGGGCGGCTCATTCACATGGGAGTCGGCCGACACCAATTGGTACTCCATCACGCCGACACCGTACCGCCGAGGATGTTGTGGATCACTTTGGTGAGGCAACCGTGAGCGGGCGGCGGGGTAGGGTAAGGGCGACGAACACGCCTAGAACCGATAGCACCACTAACACGGTCCAGATCTGTTGGAAGCGGTCGAAGAGTTCGGCGTCGGACACGTTGCCCAACAGGCCGAACGCGACGGCCAGGCCGGTCAGCGCCCCCACTTGGCGGGCGGTGGACAGTACCCCCATGCCTAGGCTGTAGGTCTCATTGTCGAGGTCTCGGGCCCCGATGGCGTTGATCATGGGCAACCCCATTCCCCATCCGCCGATGCCGCCCAACATGATGGGCACGAAGAACGCCGTCCAGTAGGCCGGCTCAGGGCCGGGTACCAGCCGTAGCCACACCACTGCCACCGTGGTGGTGGCCATGGCGGCCACTGCGATGGTGCGCTCGTCGAAGCGGCGGCTCAGTCGTCCGGCCAACACGCTGGCCAGGGTGGCCGCGGCAGGGAAGGGCAGGAGAGCCAACCCCGCCCTCAGCGGCCGGTAGTCCCAGACTTGTTCGAGGTATTGCACCATCATCACGAAATAGGGGAACAAGAAGCTGGGAATGGCGATGGCGATGAACAACGCCCGCCGGTAGGTCCGCAGCTTTAGCAAACGCGGTTCGACGATGGGTGCCGGATGTCCCAAGATGCGGTGCCGGATCAGCGGCACCAAAGCGGCGGCCAAGGCAAAGGCAACGATGATCCGGCTGTCGCTCCAGCCCCACGTCCGGCCTTGCACCAGGCTTAGGGTCAACATGCCGAGGCTGGCCGCGACCATGAGCGCACCCACAAAGTCAGGCAGGCGGGAAGCAACCTTGCGCTCAGTCTCGGTGAGCAAAGTGCGAGCAGCCAGGAACGACGGCACGCCGATGGCCACGTTCAGCACATAGGCCGCCCGCCAGCCCCAGACGTCGATGAGCAGACCGCCCAGCGTCGGTGCCAAGGCTCCGGCGATCCCGCCCACCGCGGTCCAAGTGGTGATGGCCCTGGTCTGGTCGTCCTCGGGCCATACCGCCAAGATCAAACCGAGAGAGGCGGGCATGACAAAGGCAGCGCCCGCCCCTTGCAGCGCCCGGCACAACACCAGCACCCACAGCTCTGGTGCCAGCCAACCGCCCACTGAGCCGAGGACATACAGGGACAAGCCGATCAGAAAAACCTGCCGCCGACCTGTCCGATCGGCAAGGCGCCCGGCGGCGACCACAAACGTGGCCAATGAGATGGAGTAGGCGCTGAGCACCCAGGCGGTTGAGGGGCGGCTGGCGTTGAAGCTCTCTCCGATGCTTACCAGAGCCAGCGGTTGCAGGGTGGCGTCCAGAGTGATCAGGAACACCGCTCCCATGCACACCCAGAAGACCGCCCAGTGACGCGCCAGCACGGCCCAACCGTACGCGCCCTGCGTTGTCAGCTAGAGACGAACCACAAGGTCAACTGTCCCGAGTGAACGGTCGGGTGAGGGCGGCTGGTTGGCCGATGCGACGGCTCACCACCACGAGCACAATCACGGTCAAGACTGCGGGGGCCATGTTGGCGATGGATGCCACTGATCCGGAGATCACGTCTTGCACCTGGAGCTGCAGCACGGTGGAAGACACGATGCCGAACAGCAAAGAGCCGGCCATCACTCCTACTGGCCGCCACGCCCCGAAGTACACCAGGGCGATGGCGATGAACCCGCGCCCGGCGGTGAGGTTCTGCTGGAAAATCCCGATCTCCAGGGCCAGAGCCGCCCCGGCCAGCCCGGCCATCGTGTTGCCAATGACGATGGCAGCGGTGCGAATGCCGTTCACGCTCACGCCCAGGGTGTCGGCTGCCTGCGGGTTCTCCCCCACGGCTCTCACGTTGAGGCCGAAGGTGGTTCGGGTGATTAGGAAATAGATCACGGGCACCAGCAGGAAAGCGACATAGGTCAAGATGGTGTGGCTGAACAGCAGCTCGCCCGCCCGCCCGGTGTCGTCGGCCAGCCAGTTGAAGGGTTTGGTTTGCAACCCGCTGATGGGCCTCGGGGTTCCCACCTGCTTCTGGAACAACAGATCGGTGAAGCCCAATCCAAAGAGATAGATCCCGATTCCGCTGATGCCCTGTTCGGCATGCATCACCACGGTGATGAAGGCATAGATGAGGCCCATCACCATTCCCATCACCAGCCCCATAAACAGCCCGAATGCAGCACTGCCCGATTCCAGTGCGGCGTAGTAGGCGGCGAACGCACCGATGAGCATCACGCCTTCCACGCCCAGGTTCAGCACGCCAGCCCGCTGGCCCACCGCCTCTCCGAGCGCGGCCAGCAGGAAGGGCACCGCCAGCCGGATGCCCGACGCCAGGGTGGCGGTGATGATGGCGACGGTGAAGAAGTCGTTCATGCCCGGTCCTCCATCTGGATGTCGCCCTCAGCCCATCGCTGCACTCGGGTTCGCAGTTTGAGGCTCCCCACCACGAACACCACCACCACGCCGTTGAGGGCGATCACCAAGGCCTGGGGCACCTGCACCGCTCGCTGGAGAGAGATGCCTCCGGCCAGCATTCCGCCAAACAGATAAGACGACAACACGGTGAACAGCGGGTGCAGCCCTCCGAACAACGCGGTCACGATGCCGTTGAACCCGGCACTCTGGGTGAATGCCAGCGGGCCTCCCTCGCCGATCAGCCGGTGCGACTCGCTGCCGAAAACCAGCACGGCGCCGGCGATACCGGCGCAGGCACCGCTGAAGGCCAATGCCTGGGTGATGCTTAGCTCCACCTTCATGCCCGCGGCCCGCGACGCGTGGGGATTGTGGCCCACCGCACGCAAGCGCATACCCAAGCTGCTGCGGAACAACAGCAGGTAGCCCAGAATGGCCACGATCAGGGCCACCACGATGCCCAGGTGCAGCCGCGTCCCTCCCGGCAGGATGGGCAGGTCGGCGTTGTGGCTCAAGCGCTTGGTCTGCTGGATTCTGATGGCGCCTGGTTCGATGAGCCAGTCTTCGAGCAAGAAGCTCATGAAGAACCCGGCGATGATGTTCATCATGATGGTGCTGAGGATCTCG
>JAPPKI010000502.1 GCA_028820035.1 bacterium
TTTTGTGGTTGTGGGGCCCCCGCCCGGGCGGGGGGGGCCGGGTCGGGAACGGGGTGCTCACCGAGGAGATTGGCGCCTCGCTGGGAATGGATCTGGATCGGACAATTCTGATCGGCATGGCCGAGGGAGTGTTCCCCCACAGCCCCTCCGACGATCCCCTTCTGCCCGACCGGGAGCGCAAGACCGCCGGCGATAACCTCACCGTGATCTCCGATCGCGTGGACGATCAGCATCGCCACCTTCTGACCGCCCTGGCCTCAGCCGAAGTCGGCACCTTGGTGTATGCCCGAGGCGACGCCCGACAGGCATGCGAACAGCATCCGTCCCGCTGGCTGTTAGACACCGCCACCGCACTGGCCGGACGCACCGTGGACAGCACCAACCTGGAAAGCCTGGTCGAAGACGAAACTGCCGGCTGGTTCGAACATGTCCCCTCGTTTGCCGGAAGGGTGCTCAACGCCGAGTTTCCTGCCTCTGCCCAAGAGCTCCGGTTGCAGGCTCTGGCCCCGGACGGTCGATCTGATGATCTGCCACTAGACGACGACTCGGTGCTGGCCCGTGGGGCCGAGTTGGTTGCCAGTCGGGCGTCAAACCAGTTCACCCGCTTCGACGGCAATCTGACCGGCTTCAATGTCGCCGACCTAGCCGAAGATGTGGTGTCGCCCACCAGCCTGGAAACCTGGGCCGACTGCCCGATGCGCTTCTTCTTCCAATACGTCTTGCGGGTGCAGACGTTTGAACAGCCCGAGGATCTGCTCCAGATCTCGGCGTTGGAGAAGGGTTCGCTGGTCCACGAAATCTTGGACATATTTGTGAGCGAGCAACTCGCAAACGACCAAGTGCCGCCCCCTCGCCAGCCGTGGAGCGAGCAGCAGCGCCGCCGCCTCCTCGAGATTGGAGCGGAGTTGTGCAATCAGGCCGAAGCCCAGGGACTGACCGGCACCCCGGTGTTCTGGCACCACGACCGGAACCGGATCATGACCGACTTGGATCGCTTCTTGTGGGAAGACAACGACCAGCGCCGCCGCCTAGGCGTCACCGCCGCCGCCAGCGAGTTGGCCTTCGGAATGATCGACGATGAGTTGAAAGCGGTGGCCGTCCCGCTGCCCAGCGGCCGAAAAGTGCGGTTCCGAGGTCGAGCCGACCGGGTGGATCAAGGCGGTGGCAACAATCTGCTGGTCACCGATTACAAGACCGGCAAAGCCGACCCCTACAAAGATCTAGACGAACAAAGCCGAAATTGGGATCCCGTCTTGAGAGGAACGCGGCTCCAGCTCCCGGTGTACGGGTTAGCCGCTCAGGCCCACGTCGAAGACCCCGATGCCCCGGTCAGAACGCAATATTGGTTTGTCACCAGCGACCAGCAGTTCAAGGCCTACGGCTACCGGCTGAACGACTGGGTGATGGATCGCTTCCGCTCGGTGGTGGACACCATTGCCGACGGCATCGAGGACGGGGTGTTTTGCGACCGTCCCCAACCCGATCGCACCGAGGGACCGTTCAGTCAGTACTGCGACTACTGCAACGCCGACCGGCTGGGCACCCAGGACCGCCGCCGGGCATGGGAAGCCATGAAGGGCCGAGATGAACTGGCGGACTACGGGCATCTGGCTGAGCCTCCCCACGGATTTGACCCCGAGGCGCTTTGACCATGGCACCGACCAACAATGACCAAGTCGACCGGGATGCCATCGAGGCTGAACTCGACTCGACCCTGTTCGTGGAGGCCGGGGCCGGATCGGGAAAGACCACCGCGTTGGTGGCCCGAGTTCTTTCCCTTCTCAACACCGGCGTGGCCATGGAAAACGTCGCAGCCATCACGTTCACCGAGAAGGCCGCCGCAGAGCTGAAGAACCGCCTACGCCAAAGGCTCTCTGAGTCGGGTGATCATCCCGAAGCCCTCGACCAGCTTGATGGCGCGGCCATCACCACACTCCATGGCTTCGCGCTGCGCATCTTGTCCCAGCACGCCATCGAGGCCGGATTGCCCGCTCGCCTTGAGGTGAGCCCTACCGAGGCGTTCGAAGACCGCTGGGTGGATTTCCAAACTCAGCTGCTGAACAGCTCACAACAGGAGCACGCCCTGGCACTAGCCCGAATCTTGGGCCTCAACATGGGCCACCTTCGGGAACTGGCTCAACACCTCGATAGCAACTGGGATTTGGTCGCCCGGGAAATGGGCAACCAGCCCCCTCCCACCGGCCCAATCATGATTCCTGACGTCAGCGGCTTTCCCGCTTGGTTCGACGAGGTGGCCGCCCTGTCGATGTATTGCACCGACCCCACCGACAACATGCTGCCCAAACTCGAGGTCATCGCCGAGCGGGCCAACCTGCTGCGGGGGGCGGCAGGAGACCAAGATCACATCTTGCGGCTGCTGTTTATCCCCGGGCTGAGCTTCACCAGAGGGGGCCGGAGGGGCAACTGGCCCGACGAGGACAGCGAAGACCCGTCTTTGGATGAGGTGGCCGCCCGGTTGCGAGAACTGGGCGACGCCATCAAGGACCTCCGGGCCCATGTGGCTGATGGGCTGATCGAGCGGCTGACCCTGGTGCTGGCGGCCTTCACCCTCGAAGCCGCCGAAGACCGTCGTCGCCTGGGGGTGTTGGAGTATCACGACCTGCTGGTTCTGGCCCGGAATTTGCTGCGACACCCCCAGCACGGCGAAGAGATCAGAGAGGCGCTGGCCGAGCGCTATCAGCGCCTGCTGCTTGACGAGTTCCAAGACACCGATCCCATCCAGATCGAGCTGACCAAGCTGATCGCCACGCCCTTTGACGACCACCGACACTGGTCGGAGTTGCAGGACGAGGCGGGGCGGCTGTTCTTCGTGGGTGACCCCAAGCAGTCGATCTACCGATTCCGACGAGCCGACATCGCCCTGTACACCAAAGCGGGACATGCCCAAACCGTGGACCGCAAGTCGCTTACCCGCAATTTCCGGTCGGTCGAGCCCATCCTGGATTGGATCAATGCACTGTTCAAGGAGTTCATGGCCCCACCCAGCCCCTCGAAGCAGCACGCCCAGCCCGACTACCAGAAGCTCGACGCAGTTCGGGGATCGCCACCAGAGGGGTCGCCGGTGGCGGTGCTCGGCCGGGAGCACCCCAAGGGATCCCGTACCGGCGAGTTGCGGATGATCGAGGCCCAGGAGGTGGCCCAAGCCATTTTGACCGCGGTCGGCCAAGGCTGGTCGGTGGGCGCCGGCAGGGACGAGAACGGCCACGAACTGTGGCGACCGGCCCGACTGGAGGACATCTGCATCCTGCTGCCCACCCGCACCTCGCTGCCCCAGCTCGAACAGGCTTTGGAGGCACATGGCATCCCCTACCGGATCGAGGCGGGCTCGCTGATCTGGACCAGCCAAGTAATCCGAGAGGTGATGGCCACAGTCCGGGCCCTGGCCGACCCCACCGACGAGGTGGCCCTGGTCAACGCCCTGCGATCCCCCGCCTTCGGGTGCGGCGACGACGACCTATTCACCTATAAGGTGGCCTATCAGGGCCAGTGGAACTATACCGCACCCCTACCCAAACAACTCCTCGAGAATCACCCGGTGGGTAAGGCCATGGCATGGCTGGCCGACCTGCACACCAAGGTACGGTGGCTGAATCCCAGCCAGATTCTGGAATGCATCGTGCGGGAGCGACGGCTGATGGAGGTGAGTTGCTTCGGCCAGCACCGGGCCCGAGATGCCTGGCGCAGCCTCGACTTGGTCGTCGACCAGGCTCGCCAGTTCGAGGAATCCGGCGGGCGAGGATTGCGGGAATTCGTCGCCTGGGTAGAACGGAAGATCGGGGAGCAGACCAGAGAATCCGACGTCATATTGTCGGAAACCGACGACGACGCGGTGCGCATTACCACCATTCACGCCGCCAAGGGCCGGGAGTTCCCCATCGTCATCCTGTCGGGGACCTACGCCCGGAGCCGCCCCATGTCGGCCCAGGTGGTGTGGCCGTCCGACGGCGGTTTCGGCGTGCGCTTCAACAACCTCCTGCGAACCAGGATGTTCGCCGAGCATCAAGAGAATGAAGAGGAGATGGAGCACGCCGAGCGGGTACGCCTGCTCTACGTGGCCCTGACAAGGGCGATGGACCATCTGGTGGTGTCGGCTCATCGCATTGAGCGAAGTGAGAACAGCTCCGCCAGACCGTCTATGGCCGAGATGGTGGTGGAAAACGCCGCCTGGCTGCCGGAAGCGGTGTGGGTGCCCGAACCTCTGCCATCTGAAGAACCTGACACGCCCCCACACGCATCCTTTACGGCGTGGCAGAGCGAGCGGGAGAGGTTTATGGCCGCAGCGAACAAGCCATCAACCATGAGCGCCTCGAGAATCGCCTGGACCGAGACTGAAGATGAAGACGTTGGACAACTCCCCGGCCTGGCCAAAGACGGGCCCACCGACGGGGACGACGATCGGTCGCCGCTGCGCAAAGGCCGCAGCGGTACCCAAATCGGCAGCGCGGTCCACGCCGTACTGCAAACGGTAGACCTGGACGCCGAATCCGACAGCCTCAGTCCGGTGGCGGTCGCCCAAGCCGAGGCCGAGGGCGTCTTCCAGACACAGAGCGCGGTTTTGGCCCTGGCTCGGTCTGCGCTGGAGTCCGAAACCGTGCGGGAAGCGGCTGGCTCGGAACACTGGAAGGAGTTGTTCGTGGCCGCCCCGGTGGATGGCACCGTTGTGGAGGGCTATGTCGATCTGCTCTACCGCACTGACGAGGGTTTGGTGGTGGTGGACTACAAGACCGACGACATCCATGACGACGAAATTTTCCAGGCCAAGGTCGACCGCTACGAGCTCCAAGTGGCGGCCTATTCGCTGGCGGTGGAGCAGGCAGTGGGCGAAGAGGTGAACCGCTGCGTGCTGGTGTTCGCCCGCCAAGGCCAGGAGGCGACAGAGGTTGTCATCGCTGGCGACAGGCTCGGCGCAGCCCAAGATGAAGTCCACCGGAGGCTGGCCGACACTGCGGCCTGATAGGAAGAGGAGCGATGTTCACGTTGGTGGTGATGGCTGCGGGGCTGGGGTCGCGATTCGGCGGCACCAAGCAGCTGGCCCAGGTGGGACCCAACGGCGAGGCGTTCTTGGACTTCGCCATCGCCGACGCCCGTGCCGCGGGCGCCAGCCGCGTGGTGCTCATCGTGCGCAGCGATATCGAAGCCGACGTGAAGCGCCATTTCGAGGCACGCGGCGGACTGCCCGCCGATCTCAATGTGGCCTACGTGCGCCAGGACGAGCACGGCCCGGCGCGGCCCAAGCCATGGGGCACCGCCCACGCCGTGCTGTCGGCGGCACAGGCGGTGGCCGGGCCGTTCATGGTGTGCAATGCCGACGACTACTACGGCCCCACTGCCTACGCCGCTCTGGCCCACGCCATCAATGGGATGGCCAACGACGAGGCCTGGCTGTGCGGCTACCGACTTCAGCACACTTTGCCATCCATGGGGACCGTTACTCGCGGCATCTGCCAGGTTGACGGCGACTGCCTCACCGCCATCGTGGAGCGTGAGGGAATCTCCCGAGCCGACAACGCCTTCCCGAGGGACACCATCGTGTCCATGAACCTGTGGTCCTTCTCCCCCGGGTTCCTCGATGACCTCGCAAACGGCTTCAGCCGATTCCTCGAAGAGCACCGCGACAGCCCCTCGGCCGAATACCTCCTCCCCGACGCCGTCGCCGCCCAAATGAAAAAGGGGGATCTCACCGTCCGGGTGGTTGCCACCGAAGAGACCTGGATCGGCGTCACCAACCCCAACGATCTGGAAATCGCCCGCGCCGCGCTCAAATCCCGCTGACCTGTGCCCGAGCTGCCCGAAGTCGAAACCATCCGCCGTCAACTGGCCCCCCGACTCCAAGGCCGCCGCATCCAAGATGCCCACTCCCACGAGTCAGCGAAATTCACGCCCGCCAGAGACGCCATCGGCGCCACGATCCAAGCGCTCAGCCGCAAGGGCAAGTACCTGATCACCAGCCTGAACGACGGTCGAGAGCTCATCATCCACTTGGGCATGACCGGCTCGCTGGCGTTTGCTCCCGAAGTCACCGACGACCCCTACATCCGGGCCTGGTGGCAGCTCAACGGCGATGAGGTTCTCGTCTACCGAGACGTCCGGCGTTTCGGCCGCATCCGCTGCGTTTCCGCCGGCCACTACGACACCATTCCCACGCTGGCCGCCCAGGGCCCCGACGCCCTCAGCCCCGACTTCACCGCGGAGGGCTTCTACCAAGACCTCCGCAAGAGCCGCCGCCGCATCCCCACCCAACTCCTCAGCCAACGCCCAGTGGCCGGCGTCGGCAACATCTATGGCACCGAGGCCCTTTGGATAGCCGGCATCCACCCGGCCAAGCGCCAGATCAGCCGGGCAGCCGCCGTCAAGCTCCACACCGCCCTGGTGCAGGTACTGGAAGCCGGGTTGGCCGACGGCGGCACCACGCTGCGGGACTACCGCAACGCCGACGGCGAACAGGGCAGCCACCAGCACGCCTTGGCCTGCTACGGCCGCTCGGGCCAACCCTGCCTGCGCTGCTCCGTCCCATTACAACACCGAACCTACGATGCCCGCACACTGACTTTCTGCCCTCAATGCCAGCCGCGATAACGTCCGCTGCGGTCGAAGGGGATGCGTATGAGCGATGAGATGACCGACGAGCAGAAGGAAGCGTTCGTCGCCAAGCTGCGCCGAGAGGTCGGGACCACCGGCACTCCAACAGTCGCCCGCGACCCAGTCAACCAACCCATGATCCGCCACTGGTGCGATGCCATGGAGGACGCCAACCCCCTCTTCACCGACCCCGGCGAGGCCAGCCAAGGGCCTCACGGCGAAGTGGTCGCCCCACCCGCCATGCTCAACGCATGGACCATGATCGGCCTGGTCCCAAGGGTCAACGACCCGAAAGACCCCGCTTCCGGCGTGTACGCAATGTTGGACGAAGCGGGCTACGTCGGCGTGGTGGCCACCAACTCCGAGCACGTTTACCACCGTTACCTCAAGCTCGGTGACCACCTCACCGGCACCGTCAAGCTGGTGGACGTGTCGGAAGAAAAGCAGACCGCGCTTGGCATCGGCCACTTCGTCACCACCGAGACCGAGTACCTCGACCAGAACGGCGAACACGTCGGTTCCATGTTCTTCCGCATCCTCAAGTTCCGCCCGGGCACCGGCCGCACCGCCAGTTCAGAAGATGACACCGCCAACGAGCGCCCGCCGCGCCCCCGCCCCAGCCGCAACCAGGACACCGACTTCTTCTGGCAGGGAAGCCGGGAGGGGGAGCTGCGCATCCAGCAGTGCCTCGAGTGCGGACGCCTCCAGCACCCGCCCGGCATCCGCTGCCCGGCCTGCGGCGACAGCGACATGGGCTACACCGTGGCCTCCGGCAAGGGCACCCTGTACTCCTACGTCGTGTCCCACCACCCCCGGGTCCCGTCATTCGACTACCCCCTCAACATCGGGCTGGTGGAGCTGGAAGAGGGCGTCCGCCTCGTCACCAACATCACCGAGTGCGACGCCGATCAGCTCAAGGTGGGCATGCCGCTTCAGGCCTGGCACATGCAGACCCACGAGGATGTGAGCATTCCGGTATTCCGGCCCGCCCGCGCTCCACGCAACCCGTCCACGCTGACCATTGATGAGGTGAGCGTGGGCGACGAACTACCGCTGTGCCCGATTCCCCTCACCCCCACTCTGATCGTTTCCACTGCCATCGCCTCACGCGACTACCAAGATGTCCATCACGACCGGGACATGGCCCTCAAGAAGGGCTCCGAGGACATCTTCATGAACATCCTGACCTCCAGCGGCCTCTCGGCCCGCTACATCAGCGATTGGGCCGGCCCCGATGCCGTGTTCAAGAACCTGAAGATCCGCCTGGGCGCTCCCAACTACCCCTACGACTGCATGACCATGTCGGGATCGGTCACCGCCAAGCGGGAGTCCGATGGAGAAGACATCGTCGAAGTGTCGTTTCGAGGTCAGAACAGCCGGGGACCACATGTGACCGGTACCGTCGAACTGGCCTTGGCCCGCAAGTAGGAGAGCACCATGAGCCTGAACTACGCCTACCACAGCGCCATCGCCGGGATCGGCGCCACCCCGTTCACCAAAGACTCGGGTCGAACCCCGATGGACCAGGCAGTGGAAGCCTGCCTGTCCGCCTGCGAGGACGCCGGCCTTCCCCCCGAGAAGGTCAACGGCATGGTGACCTACTCAGCCGAGCAGAATCCCGAGATCGAGGTGGCCCGCAATCTAGGGATCGACGAGCTGACCCATTTCTCCATGGTCCACCATGGGGGCGGGGCGGCCTGCGGGGTGGTCGCGGTGGCCTGCCAGGCCATCTACTCCGGCGCCGCCGACTACGTGCTGTGTTATCGGGCCTTCAACGAGCGCTCCTGGCACCGCTTCGGGGCCGGGGTACAAGACCGGCCCGCAGGCGCCGAGGCGTCTGAGGTCAGCTTCTCGTGGAGCTCGCCCTTCGGTTTGGTCACCCCGGCCTCCTGGGTGG
>JAPPKI010000027.1:0-2795 GCA_028820035.1 bacterium
CCAGCACCACGGTCTCGGCCTCCACCCGGCCGGCCTCGGTGTCCACCCCCACCGCTCGCCCGTCTTCCACCACCACCCCGGTCACCGCCGTGCCCTGGACGATGCGGGCACCCCGGGCCCGAGCCCCCTTGGCCAGCGCCATGGTGGTGTCCACCGGGGAGGTCAAACCGTCTCGGGGGATGAACAGCGCGCCCACCAAGTCGTCGACATTGAGCAGCGGGCACAGCTCGAGGGCCTCGTCGAGTTCGATCTGGCGGATGTCCACCCCCACCGTGCGGGCCATGGACATGCCCGCAGCAGCTCCTCCCACCGCTCGTGGTCGGCGGCCACCGAAATGGAGCCCGGGGCGCGGTAGCCGGTGGCTTGGCCGGTCTCGGCCTCGAGTTCTTCGAACAATTGGGCCGAGTAAGTGGCCAGCCGGGTGAGGCTGTGGCTGGACTTGAGCTGGCTGACCAGGCCGGCGGCGTGCCAGGTGGTGCCGCTGGTGAGCTGGCCTTGCTCGATGAGCAGCACGTCGGTCACCCCGCGACGGGTGAGGTGGTACGCGATAGAACAGCCGACGATCCCACCACCGACGATCACCACCTGGGCCCGATCGCCGAGATCAGCCATCACACCTCATAAGCGCTCCAGTGCTACAAGGTTTTCTGCGAATTTACCGAAGCCCTGGCCTCGCAGTGGGTGGTGAAGAAGGTCTCGCGCTACAAAATTGCCAGAGGATTCACCGGCGAACCGGTGCCGTAGCGTAGCACCAGCGGGGCACACACGTACTGAAATTCCCAGCGGTTTAGGTCGGCGCAGCGGGCGGCCACCGCCTCAAAATCGGCGTTGTCAATGATGGGCATCCCCATGTACGGCAACAGGATGTGGTGGACGTGCAGCGCGATGCTGATAGGCATCGGATTGGGAATGCCCTGGTCTTCTTGAGGGGCGTCTTGGAAGTCCCAGGTCAGACAGGAGGCCTCCGTCTCGTAGAGGAACTCAATGGCCGAGGCGTGGACCCCGGCATTCGACCCCATCCCTTGAGACGTGTCGGTCTTCTCGAAATACACGTCCATACCGCTGCGGATGCACACCGCGTCGCCCGCCCGGGGTTCGATTCCCTGGGCCGCGGCCACGTCGGCCAGCTCCCAGCCGTGGACCGGCTCGCCGGGTGCCACGTAGTCGGTGCCCCGGAACCGGGGGACGTCGTAGAGCACTCCCCGGGTGACGATGCCATCGCTCCAGAAGTCGATGGTGCCGGTGTGCTCGGCGGGCATGGGGGACTTGGCGAACTCCTTGCCGTTCCAGAACTTGCCCCCGCCGTCCACCGGCAGATGGCACAGGGCGTCGATGTGGGTCTGCACGAACCCGTGGATGAACATGCCGAAGTAGTCGGCCATCGCCCCCGAGTCCCCCGCCCCCACGAAGTGGTGGGCCGGGTAGGGGTTGGCCGGACCGGCATGAGTGTCGATGGGCCGGCTCATCGACACCGCCTCCCCGGTCTGCACCAGGGCGGCCGCGGCCCGACGGGCCTCAGGAGTGATGTGGTTGAGGGTGCCCAGCTCGTCGTCGTCCCCCCAGCGACCCCAGTTGCAGAACCGCTCCCGGTAGGCGGCGTACTCTTCCGCGGTCGGCGGCGTGCGGTCACTCAGTCCCATAAGGCAGTCTCTATCACAATGAACGACTACGACCCGTTCTCACCGGAGGTGGCCACTGATCCGCTGCCCATCTATCGGGAGCTACGGGCTGCGGGCGGAGTGCACCGCCTGGAGCAGTATCACGGTTGGGCGCTGCCCCGTTTCGCCGAGGTCTGGGAGGTGAGCTGCGACCGGGACTCCTTTTCCATCGCTGAGGGGCCGGTGTTCATGAAAGACCTCGTACTCCAGCCACCCTCCGCAAAGTTGGGGCCGTTGCCCGAGGGGTCGTTGCTCACCTTCGCCCAAATGGACCCGCCGGCCCACACCCAGATCCGCAAGATCCTCTACCCGCCGCTTCGCCAGCGGCCGGTGGCCGAAATAGAGGCCGAGCTGCGCCGGGTAGCGGCCGAATGTGTAGACGTCGGTTTGGAGCAGGGGCGGTTGGACATCGTCACCGAGCTGGCTTCGCCAGTGTCGGTAGCCGGAACCTCGCTGATCCTGGGCTTTCCCCCTGCTGACGGCGAGCTATTGGTGGAGTACGCCAACCAGACCATGCGCTACGACGATCGCGCTCCCCATGCCCGAGCCAAGATCCATGAGTATCTGTGCGGCTTTGTGGCCGAGCAGCGGGCCGGTGACTGCCTCGAGTTCATCGAGTCCCTCTTGGGAGTGGACTTGGTGGGCCAACCGTTCGACAACCAAGACGTGGCCATCCAGCTTTCCACCTTGTTCACCGGTGGAGTGGAGACCACCCCCAAGGTGATGGGCGGCGGGTTCATCCACCTGGCAGGCGACGACGAACAGCGGGCTGCGTTGGTCCATGACCCGTCGCTTAGCGGGGGCGCCTTCGAGGAGATGCTGCGTCTGGAGGTACCCATCCAGCATCTGGGCCGTACCGTGTCCCGACCGACGGTGATCGGCGGTCAGGAAATGGCCCGTGGCGACCGGGTGTTCTTGTTGTACCAATCGGCCAACCGGGACGAGCAGGAGTTCGGCTCCGATTCAGAGGCCTTTGACCTCCACCGCCGCCCCACCCGCCAACTCGGCTTCGGCCACGGCCTGCATTACTGCATCGGCGCCCACCTGGCCCGTTTGGAGGGCCGGGTGATCATCGAGGAGGCCCTGGCCCGCATCCCCGACTTCGAGGTGCCCGCCGACGACGTGGTCCGTTTGCCG
>JAPPKI010000027.1:2805-8395 GCA_028820035.1 bacterium
GGCTACGCCTCGGTGCCGATCGTCTTCTGACTGCCCGCTAGGCCAAGGCCACCGGAAGGCGGCTCAGGCCCCTCAGGGTGATCCGGGGCTTCCAGGGAGGGTCGTCTTCGGTCGGGGTCCAGGTTTCGAAGCGGTCGAGCAGGCCAGCCAGCACCACTTGGCCTTCCAGGCGGGCCAGCGAGGCCCCCAGGCAATAGTGGATGCCCGAGCCGAACGACAGCAGCGGCGTCTCCTGTCGCCCGATGTCGAACCGGTTGGGATCGTCCATTACGTCGGGGTCGCGGTTGGCCGCCCCCAAGAGCATGAGCACCATGCTTCCCTTGGCGATGGAGTGTCCGCCGATCTCCACGTCTTCGAAGGTGTAGCGGGCGTCCACCTGTACCGGAGGCTGATAGCGCAGCACCTCGTCCACTGCGCCGGGCACCAGCGACTGATCAGCGCGCAGCCGAGCCAATTGGTCGGGATGCTGAATGAGGGTGTGGACCATGTTGCCGATCAGGTTGGTGGTGGTCTCGAACCCGGCCGCGTAGATCAACGACAACGTGAGTCCGATCTCTCTCTGGGTGAGCCGGTCTTCGCCGTCGCTGGCCGCAATCAGCGCTGAGAGCAGGTCGTTACACGGCTCGGCCCGTCGCTGATCGATCAGGCCGTCGAAGTACGCCTTCACCTTGACTCCGGAGGCCTCGGCCTGCTCCTGGTCCTGGAGGCTTTGGTTCGGCTCGAGGGTGCCGGCCAGATCCGACACCAGCGGCCGCAGCCAGTCGCGGTCGGCCCGAGGAACCCCCACCAGCTCGCTGATGACGTTGGCCGGCAACGGAAAGGCCAGCTGATCGATCAGGTCTCCCCCGCCGGAAGAGGCCAGCGAATCCAGAAGCTCGTCGGTCATCTCCCCCACCGCCGACCGCAGCCCCTCCACCCGTCGGGGGGTGAAAGCCCTGCTGACCAGCGACCGCAGTCGAGTGTGGTCAGGCGGGTTCAAGAACAGGAAGGTTCGCTCTTCGTTGGGAGTCCGCACTCTCTCTGCAGTGAGCGTCGGAACCTCGTCCCCGGGCTCGGCATTGCCCATCCGGGGATCCCTCAGCGCCATCCGGCAGTCCTCGTAGCGAGTGAGGACCCAATAGTCGGCGAAGCTCAGCTTGTAAACGGGCGCCGTCTCCCGCAGCTCCCGCAGCAACGGGTAGGGATCGGCGTAAACCTCCGGATCGGTGACGATCCGAAGCAGCAGCTCGTCGCTCACGGCCGGGGGCTGTGGACTCGGCCAAAGGTGTAGGCATCAGGCCAGCCCCTCTCGGAGAGGTTGGCCTCTTGACGGGCGATGGCCGTGGGGATGTCGCCCGGTTGCCAGCCGTCCACCAGCGATTCGCCCATCAGGTCGCGCACCGGCCGGTTGAGTTCCACCAGTAGTTGCAGGCTGAAGGCAATGCGGCCGGTGAGCACATCGGGATCGCCGGCGAGCAGGGCCAGGGAGGCCTCGGCCATAGTGTCCAGCGGCTCGAACATGTCCTCGTCGATCCAGCCGGCCTCGACCAATATCGGGGTGGCGATGGCCGCCTGGGGGGTGAGGGCGTTCACCGACACCCCCTGCCCTTCACACTCGCTGGCGGCGGACACAGTCAGCTTGTTCAGTGCCGCCTTGGGGGCCCCGTAGACGAAGCCGGCTTTTGAGGGTTTGCTGGTGGGAAATGGCGGGCCGGGCGGCAACTCCGCTGAGAAGGTAGTGAGGTTCAATATTGAGCCGCTCCCCCGCTCTCGCATCCCGCCGACCACGGCCTTCATCAGCTCCCACGGCGCCCACAGATTCACTTGCAGGCTCAGCTCGAGCTGTTTGGAAGTGACTTCCTCGAACGGGTGGTACCCGCCGAAGGCGGCGTTGTTCACCAGGATGTCGATAGGCCCGAACGCCTCCTCAGTCTTGGGCACCAGTTGGGTGCGGGCGCCCGACGGATCGCTGAGGTCTGACGGGAGCACCAGGCACTCCCCGCCGAACGATTCGATGCGCTCTTTGGTGGTGGCCAAGCCCTGTTCATCACGGGCGGTGATTGCCACTCGGGCCCCTTCGGCGGCCAGACGCAAAGCGATCGCCGTGCCCGTGCCACCCTTGCTCGCGCCGGTGACCAGCGCAACCTTGCCGTCGGCGGCCCGTTCTGCCATAGCCTTGCCTTCCCGTGAGAAATTATCTGCGAGCCTAGGACTACTAGCGACGTGACTGAGAAGCAACGCCCACGCCAATCCCTCTCCCTGCTGCACACGTCGGACTGCCACCTGGGCACCTCACCAGCCCGACGGCAAGAAGCCGCCTTTGCCGCCGCCATGGATCTGGCCATCTCTGAGGAGGTGGACGCAGTCATCATCTCCGGAGACCTGTTCGACCACAATCGGGTGGGCGACGACGTGCTGAGCTGGGCCGCCGATCAACTGGCCCGGCTGTCGTGCCCGGCGGTGATGATCGCCGGCAATCACGACGCCCACCCGGAATCGTCGGTGCTCCACCGTTTCAGCCCCCACATCCAAGACCTCCCGATCACCATCCTCGATTCCCTCGAGGGAACCACCACTCACCTCCCCGAGCTGGATCTCACCGTCTGGGGCAAGTCGATGGACGACCACCATCCCGGTTTCCACCCCCTCGACAGACTCCCGGACCGCCCGGACAGCGGTTGGTGCATAGCCATGGGCCATGGATTGGTCATGCCCGACGAAACGCCGTCTTACCGCTCATCCCCCATCTACCCCAGCCATCTCGATGCCCTCGACTGGGACTACGTCGCCCTCGGCCACATCCACCGCCACATGGTGATCCGCGAATCACCTTCGGTGGTCGCCTACTCCGGCGCCACCGCGGAATCACTGGAAGGCGATCCCGCCGTGCTGCTCGTCACCCTAGACCCCGACTCCGGCGTCTCCCTCACCCTCCGCGAGCTAAAGCCCAGTCCCGTCGCTTAGCCTCTCAGCATCAATCCGACGATCCTCTACCTGCGGCGTTCCCGGATTTTCCGGTCCATCACAGCAGCGGACATCGCCGCCGTCATAGTGCTCGCAGCTTGGCCCGAAGGACTGGGCGTACTCGCCGCCTTTTTGGTGCTCGTCGCCGTGTTCGGCACTGTCTATGTTGGCTTCGAGAAATGGTGCCAGCACAGAGGCTGGGGCGAGCTGTCGGACTATCCCGAGGCCCGCCAACAAAAGCATCTGCGCTGGCTGTTGAACTTCTCCGCTCACGGCCTCATCAACATCCTCTTAATCAGGGCATTGGACTGGTAGGCCTTCCGAGAGCGCCAACAGATGAAATCTGGTATCTGATCGGATACCATTTGTTCTATGAATGCGGCCGAGGTGATCCGCACTGTTCGATTACGAGCGGATCTCACGCTGCGGGCGCTGGCCGCCCGGGCTGGCACCTCCCACTCAGCGATCGCCGCCTATGAGTCGGGAGCCAAGACCCCGTCGGCCTCCACCCTCGACCGCATTGTTCAAGCGGCGGAGTTCGCCCTCGACCGGGAGCTCAGCCCCAGGATGCAGGGCGACGACCAGCTCGACAGAGGCACCGAGCTGGCAGTTGTCATTGAATTGGCCGCTGAGTTTCCTGCCCGCCACTCCCCGACACTCAAGTTTCCCGTGTTTGGACGATGAAGCTGGTCGAGCAAGTCGTCGACCTTCATCGGGCTTTGGACGACGCCGACATTCCCCACGCTTTTGGCGGCGCCCTAGCTCTGGCCTGGTGCACTCAGCAAGCCATAGGCACCATCGACATCGACTTAAATCTTTTTGTCAATGTCGATGAGATCGAGCGAGCGCTGGCCGCCCTCCCCGAAGGCATATCGATTTCTGAAGCCAACCGGCGCGAGCTGGAACCGACGGTCAGAGCCGTCTGTGGTGGGGCGCCACGCCAGTGGACGTCTTCTTCAACACCACACCCTTCCACGAGGCCGCCGCCAGCCGAGCCCGAATCGAGCAATTCGGCGGCGCCGCGATCCCCTTTCTCGCATGCCGCGACCTAGCCGTATTCAAGGCTTTCTTCGACCGAACGAGAGACTGGGCCGACCTTGAGGACATGAACTCTGCTGGCACGCTCGACCATGAAGCCGTGCTCGGCGTGCTCGTCCGCTACCTCGGCGGCGAAGACACCCGAATCGCCCGCCTCCGAGCCCTCGCCGAATAGTGGTCGGGTTGGCTTAGGGCTTACCCACGCCAGGGACGGTGACGTCGGTGGCGTAGATGGAGCCGGTTTTGGCCGCGGTGACCACTTCTCTCTTCCAGTCGTCGGCGGCGCAGATAAGGAGGGTGCGGCGGTCGTCACCACCCAGCACGCAGGCCACCGGGACTTTGGGGGCCATGTCATAGGAGTCGGTTACCTCGCCGCCGGGCAGCACCCGGAACACTCGAAGGCCCAGAGGATCGGCCACCCACACCGCGCCTTCGGCGTCGAGGCAGATGCCATCGGGCGGAGCTACCGGCAGCTTGTCCGACTCGGGCACCAACTCGGCAAAGACCCGGCGGTTGGACAGGGTGCCATCGGCGGCCACATCAAACGCGGTGAGGCGGGAGGCGGCGCTCTCAGCCACGATCAGCGTCTCCTCATCGGGGGTCAGGATGTGGCCGTTGGGGGCCTCCATCTCGGGCGCGCCCACGCTCACCGATCCTTCGGGAGTCACCCGGAAGGTCTGGCCGGTGAACCGATCACCCCCAGCGTGAATCCTCTGGCCCATGTCGCCGATGTAGGCGGTGCCGTCGGAGCGCACGATCATGTCGTTGATGTCGCCGATGGCCAGCGGCGACAGATCGGCGTGCTCGACCATCGACCCATCGGGCTCTTGGCGCAACAGCTTCTGGGTGGACATGGCCACCACCAACAGCCGACCGTCGGGCAGCCAGCCCAGCCCCGAGGGGTCGTCCCAATCGACCACCGCCACGGTTTCAGCGTTTCCGTCCAGGTCGGTGCGGATCACCCGATGGGCGTGCATGTCGGAGAACCACAGTGCGCCGTCACGCCATCGGGGTCCCTCGGAGAAGTTGAGCCCGTCCAAGATCGTGCGCATCAGGTGCCTCCTCATCGGCTTGCGTGCTGACGAGATGGCACAATAGCCCTATGAGCGTGACTCTCACCCCAAGCCTCGACGCCGAGGAGTCCTACGAGACCATTCAGGTTTCTCGTATCGGTGGGTCGCTGGGCGCGGTCATCTCCGGTGTGGACCCCCGCGACGGCCTGACCGAGCAACAGTTCGCCGAGATTCATGAGGCGCTGCTCCGCCACGAGGTGATCCTCTTCCGCAATGTGCCCATGAGCGCCGAAGACCAACTGGAGTTGGCCTCACTGTGGGGCCAGCCCAGCATCTACCCACTTCAAGCCCTGATGGGGGTGACCGAGCCAAATACCTCCGTCATCCGCGACGACGCCGAGAGTCTGCCCACCACCGACAACTGGCACACCGATGTGACCTGGATCGAAGTACCCCCCAAGGTCGCCTTGCTCCAATCCGTGGTTGCACCTCCCTATGGGGGCGACACCATGTGGTGCAGCATAACGTCGGCCTACGACGCCCTGTCGGAGCCAATGCGGGCCATGATCGACGGATTGGAACTCCACCACTCCAAC
>JAPPKI010000490.1 GCA_028820035.1 bacterium
GGTTGCGCTGGGGCAGGATCAAGATACCTGTGCCTAGTCGCAGGCTCGTGGTGGCTGACGCCACCCAAGTCAGCCAGATCAGCGGGTCGGGCAGAGGGGAGTCGGGCGTCATCGCCATCTTGCCCGACGGATCGTAGGGGTACTGCGACGCGTACTCATCGGGGTACACCACATGCTCCACTGTCCACACCGAGTCGAATCCGGCGGCCTCCGCCGCCTGTCCGAATTCCACCGCGCCCTGCGCGGTTGTCCAGTGGAGGATGTTTGCGAAACCGATGCCGAACTTCATGGCCCGCAAGAGTAGGACAATCGCTAGCTGGCTGACATCATGGCCGACCAGACCTTTTCCGGGGAGGCGGGCATGTCGAGGTGGCGGATGCCAAGGTGGGACAGGGCGTCAACCACCGCGTTCTGCACTGCGGGGGTGGAGCCCACCGTGCCCGACTCGCCGATCCCCTTGGCCCCCAACGGATTCAGCGGCGTGGGGGTGACCGACTCGTGGACTTCGAAGCTGGGCAGCTCGGTGGTGGAAATCACGCCGTAGTCGGCGAAGTTCGAGGTCAGCAGGTTGCCGTCGGAGTCGTAGTGGACCTCTTCCATAAGGGCTTGGGCCGCGCCGGCAGCCAGCCCGCCGTGGATCTGGCCGTGGGCCAGCAGCGGGTTCAAGAGGGTTCCGGCGTCGTCCACTGCCACCAGCCGCTCCAACGTCACCTCTCCGGTGTCCGCGTCTACCTCCACCACGGCCACGTGTGTTCCGAACGGGAAGGTGGCCCCGTGCTGTTCGAAGTCGTTTTCCACGAACAGGGCTTCTGAGACTGCCGCGGCCACATCGGCCCAACCAGCAGATCGGGCCGGGGTGCCGACCACATGAAACTGGCCGGTCTCTGAATCGAGCACCACATCCGCGGGCGCAGCCTCCAACAGATCAGCTGCCAATGGGCGGGCTGCATCTATCAGCTTCTCAGAGGCGTTGAGCAAGGCTGAACCGGCGATCTGGGCGGTGCGGGAGCCTCCGGTGATGTCGCTGGAGGGGATCTCGTCGGTGTCGCCGTGGATCATTTCGATTTGGTCCATATCGATGCCCAGGGTGTCGGCCACCACCATCGTCAGCGTGGTCACGTGGCCTTGGCCGAACGGGGTGGCGCCGGTGCGGGCCAGCACCGTGCCATCGGGGCGCAGCTCCAGGCTTCCCGTTTCCGTACAGACCGGCCCCATGGGTGAGGTGACCTCCACATAGGTGGCCACCCCGATGCCCAGCAGCCGATGATCGCCTTGCTCCCGGCGAACGGCCTGCTCAGCCCGCAGCCCGTGGTAGTCGGCCGCTTCTAGCGCAGCCTCCAGCGAGGCCCGGTAGTCCCCGGAATCATAAGCCGCCCCAGTGGGCGTGGTGAGGGGAAAAGCGTCAGGGGCAAGGTAATTGCGGCGGCGCAATTCAGCCGGATCCATGTCGATCTCGGCCGCGAAGAGGTCCACCGCCCGTTCGATGGCTGCGGTGGCCTCCGGTCGACCAGCCCCTCGGAACGCGTTTACAGGGGAGGTGTTGGTGGCTACGGCGGTGGCCGACCAGGCCACATGGGCAATGTCGTAGTTGCCGCAGGCCATGAGCCCGGTGAAGGTGGGCAGAAGGGCCCCCACACCGGGATAGGCCCCTGCGTCGGCCAGCATGTCCAGGCGGTAGTGGGTGAAGCGACCATCGGCGGTGCCGCCGAGGGTGACGGTCTGGAACTGGGCCCGGCTGTGGCCCAGCGACTGGAGGCTCTCGGTTCGGGTCTCGGCCCAGCGCATCGGGCGGCCCACTCGGCGGGCCAGCCATCCCAGCAGGCACTCCTCGGCACCGGGGCTGGCCTTTGTGCCGAAGCCGCCGCCTACGTCGGGAATGATCACCCGCACCTGCGGCAGGTCCAAACCCAGCGCCCCGGCAATGGCCCCTTGGGCAGTGTGAGGCCCCTGGGTACTCGACCAGCAGGTCAGTCGGCCGTCTTCACCCCATGCCGCGGCAGCCACTCGGCCCTCAATGGGACTGGCGTAGATCTTGGAGTTGACAACGCGATGAGAGATCACCACCTCGCACTCGCTGAAGTCCACTTCGGCTGTGGGGGGGAGGGCGATGGCCACATTGGACTCAGCATCGTCGAACAACTTGGGGCCGTCGGCCGCCGTCTCAGCATCGACCACCGCGGGCAGCGGGTCGTAGTCGGCCCACACCGCCTCAGCGGCATCGGTGGCCTGCTCGACGGTCTCGGCCACCACCGCGGCCACCGCTTCGCCGACGAAGCGCACCTTGCCGGTGGCCAGCAGGGGGCGGGACATGGTGGCATCGCCTGCCATCGGAGGGCGGGGCGGCAATTCCAGGTCGTCGCCGACCACCACATCGATCACGCCGGGCATGGCCCGGGCATCGCTGGTCTCAACCGACAACAGCCGGGCGTGGGCGATGGGCGATCGCACGAACACGACATGGGCCGCCCCTTCGAGCGGGATGTCGGCCACATAGGTTCCCCCGTCGGTCAGCATCCGGGGGTCTTCCACCCGCCTCACTTCATTGCCCAAAATGCTCATGGGCGAGAAGCGTAGGCCAGAGTCCCGTCGAGGTACCTACCGGCTATTGGTGGAGTGAACGACGCCAAGCTTGCGCATCTTCGCCCATCGGGGTTGATGGGGGCCGGTCGGTGAACGGCCACAGCTCCTCCGCGATGCTCCGCCAATTAGCAGTGGCTCCGAGTTGGGCGAATAGCGATATCAAGCCGAGGTTGATCCGCTGGAGCACCACCAGCGAGGGCGGCACGTTGAGCACCTTCTTCAGCTCGGCGTGCTTGCCAGAGGCATCGAAGATGGCCCTAACTCCCGCGGCGGCATATTCCTGGGTGAAGGTCCTGGTCTCATCGGTGAGCACGAACTCGTAGAAGTGGGTGAAGAACGCCTCAATCTCGTCGTCGCTGAACGGGGCGTCGGCCGGCAGCAGCCCGGCGGTCACCAGTTCGGTCCGGAATCGGGGGATGTTTCGGTCGATCACCATGGCGGTGAGCATTCGCTCGAACTGGGCGGTCTCTTGTTCGCTGAACCGCTTGACCAGGCCGAAGTCCAAGAATGTGACCGATCCGTCGGGGTGGAAGAGATAGTTCCCCGGGTGAGAATCGCCGTTGAACGCCAATAGGCGATAGATCGACCCGATCGAGAATCGGTAGACGGTCTCGGCAACCCGGTTGCGCTCCTCCTGGGACCAGCCCAGCGCCTCCTCAAACGTAGCGCCGGTGGCCAATTCAGTGGTGAGCA
Source organism: bacterium (assembly GCA_028820035.1). GTDB lineage: Bacteria > Actinomycetota > Acidimicrobiia > Acidimicrobiales > Bin134 > Poriferisocius. The sequence continues at coordinate 3,274 of JAPPKI010000490.1, forward strand.
CCCGGGCCGAGCTCAAGTCGTCGTATACCTCGGGGATGGCGATGTACGGGTGGCCTCGATAATGGTCAGCAAACAGACGATGGTTGGAGGCCTCGTGCTCGTAGTCCAATTCCTCGGTAAGCCGCTGGCGCAGCTCCTCCACGATGGGGGCGGGGTCCAGGCCGGGAAACAGCACCGACAGGGCTCGGAACACCATTTTCGCCGAGCCCAGGTCGGCGGAAATGGCCTCAGCCACGCCGGGATACTGGACTTTGACCGCGCACGCCCGTCCGTCGGGAGTGATGGCCCGGTGAACCTGGCCGATGGAGGCCGCCGCGATGGGCACCGGGTCCCATTGCTCGAAGAGCTCGTCAGGCGGGGCGCCGAGTTCGGCAACCACCACCGACTCAGCCAGGGCCGGGCTCATCGGCGGGGCATTGGCCTGAAGCTGGGCCAAAGACGCCCGGGTGGAGTCGGGCAGGCCCACATCCAAATAGCTGGCCATTTGGCCGATTTTCATCAGCGCGCCCTTCATATTCCCCAGCACCTCAACGACGTCGGCTGCCGTGCGCAGCTCCCGCTCTACTTCGAGTGCCTCAGACCGCCGAGCGTCGGCGAACACCTGGCGGGCCCTGGCCATCGCCCAGCGTCTCCCGCTGCGGGCTCCCAGTCCGGCCATCTTGGCTGTGCGCCCCAGCCGTCCCCGCCGGGGCACCGCTCCCCGGCCGCGCCTGTCTGCCACCCCGCCGAAAATACCGGCCCCACCACCGCCGCTGGCACCTTTGACGAAGATCGCCGGATGAGGAATTGTCTGGCTGGATTCTGCGATTTCACGGGACAGCAGCCGGTGAAGCGGTGTATCGTGAAGTGGAACAGTTCCGCTATGCGGCACAGGAGCAGTCGCCCTCTGAGCCGCTTCAATTCGTCCGCAGAGCAACCACGGAGTCCGAGTCATGCGAATCCTCTTTGCTGACAGCTTGGCCGAAAGCGCTATTGAGCGGCTCCGCAATGGCGGCGACGAGTGCGTGGTCGAACCTTCGCTAACGGCCGAGAGCCTGCCCGAGCACATTGCCGGTTTCGACGTGCTGGTGGTGCGCAGCACCGAGGTCACCGAGGCGGCCCTGGAAGCCGCCGACCGTCTCGGACTGGTGGTACGGGCCGGGGCGGGAACCAACACCATCGCCGCCAATCGGGCCGCCGAGTTGGGGATCTTCGTGTGCAACGTGCCGGGTCGTAACGCCATTGCGGTGGCTGAACTGGCCATCGGGCTGATGTTCGCCATCGACCGCCATATAGCCCCCGCCACCGCCGATCTTCGAGCCGGTGACTGGAACAAGCAGGCCTACAGCAAGGCGAGAGGACTCTTTGGCGCCACCCTCGGCATCATTGGCATGGGCGCAATCGGTATCGAAGTGGCCCAGCGGGCCAGTGCATGTGGCCTGCGGGTCATCACCGAGCCCCGAGACGGTCGCCCCCGAGAGGCGCGACGCCGAATGGCTGACCTCGGGGTAGAGGAAGTGGCCGACCGGGCTGCACTGCTGGCCACCAGCGACATCGTGTCGCTCCACGTGCCCGGCGGCGAAGAGACCGTCGGAATGGTTGATACCGAATTCTTGACCGCTATGAAGCCCAATGCGGTGCTCATCAACACCAGCCGGGGTGAGGTGGTGGACGAGGCTGCTTTGTTGGCCGCGCTCGACGGCACCGACCTGCGGGCCGGGCTCGACGTGTTCGCCGGGGAGCCCTCGGGGGGCTCCGGCCAGTTCAGCTGCGACCTGGCCCGCCACCCAAAGGTGACCGCAACCCACCACATCGGAGCCTCCACCGAACAGGCCCAGATGGCGGTGGCCGAAGGAACCGCGGAGGTGATCGAGGCCTATCGCAGCGGGATAGTGCTGGATTGCGTCAACCTTGAGCGTGTTCCTAACCGAACCGCCACGCTGAGCGTCCGCCACCTCGACCGGGTGGGAGTATTGGCATGCGTGCTTCAGGAGTTGAGCCGGCAGCACGTGAACGTGGCCAACATGCAGAACCGGATCTTCTCCGGCTCCCAAGCGGCGGTGGCCATTATCGAAGTGGCCGGGACGATCGACGACGACCTGCTAGACACTCTGGGTTCCATTGAGCATGTGATTTGCGCATCGGTGCTCGACACCCATCCGGCGGCGGCCCAGTGACCAACGCACACCCAAGCGACGTCGACCAAGCATTGAGCGAGCCACTGGTCGCGCCCTTTGCCGGTTGGGTGGTGCATCCCGATTGGGCCGAGCGGGTGATCAGCCGGGCATACGACAATCTCTCGCCCTTGCAGCGCCAGACCCTGGTGGCATCGAACCCCTACAGCTACATGAACGTCACCAGAAGCCGGGAGGATCTCTTCGACAACGCCGACCTCTCGCATGAGGATCTCGTTGCGCAGGGCGCCGCTGCCCTCACCCGGTTGCTCAACGCCAACGCATTCGTCCCAACCGGGCGACCGGCCTTCTTTCTCTACCGCCTGACCCACAAGCAGGGCATGCAGACCGGGGTGGTGTGCACTGTGCCGGTGCAGGGCTTCGACGACGGGCGCATTCGCATACACGAGAATGTTCACGACGAGCGGGCCGACTTACTCACCACCCACCTTCAAGGGGTGGGCGCCACCTCAAGCCCGGTGGCCATGGCCGTTCGATCTTCCGCGGAGCTCTACAACCAGTTGTTCGACATTACCGCCGCCGCGCCCGCTGATCTGGAGTTCGGATCCACCACGGTGCGACATCAGGTGTGGACTGTTCCCGACGACTACACAGAGTCGCTGGCTGCGGCCTTCGACAACCAGGTGTTGTATGTCACTGACGGCCATCACCGTTCGGCCGCCGCGGTGCGAGCCTGGGCCGCCGAGCCAACCGACCCGGCTCTGGCTCGGACATTGGCCGTGGTATTCCCCGATGAGCAACTCCAAGTGCAGGCCTTCCACCGACTGGCCGTCGACCAGCACCACCGCGGCATCGAAGACTGCCTGGCTGCACTCGACGAAGTGACGGAGGTGACGCCGGTTTTCTCCTCTCGGCAAGCCCGCCCTCCGCAAAGGGGGGTGGTCGGGCTCTATCTGGGGGGTTCATGGCATCAACTGGAGCTGCCTCCAGCAATTGGCAACGGAGCGGTGAACGGCCTTGATGTGGAGCGGCTTCGGCGATCCATCCTGAGCCCCGTGCTGGGCGCCGACGAGCTCGGCCAGCCCGGGGCAGTGGAGTACCTGCCGGCCTCGCTTGGCTTCGACGAGCTGGCCCGACGGTGCGATGCCGAGAGCCGGGTGGGGTTCGCGCTGCACCCCATGACGGTGAGGGAGCTGATGGCGGTAGCCGACGAGGACGGGCTCATGCCGCCCAAGTCGAGCTTCTTCGCCCCCAAGCCCCGCTCCGGCGTATTCCTGCGGATCTTGGGCCGGGGCGCTACCTCTCATCTTCCTGCATCCTGACAGAGCAGGTACCGTTGTCGCCGTGTTGATCTCGTCGGACTCTCACGTTGTCGAACCGGGTGATCTGTGGCTGGAGCGCCTGCCCAAGCACCTGCGGAACCGGGCGCCACGAGCGGTACAGGATCCCGATAACCACTACTGGTATTTCGAGGCCCCGGAGATGGGACGGGGAGTAAACCTCACCCTCTCCCGCAATGCCGGCATTTCCACCCAGGAAGTGGACGCCGCCCTGGCCGCCGATCCCGCTGCCTGGGTCGGAGCTACCGGCGGGCACGATCCGGTGACCCGGCTGGCTGATATGTGGGTGGACGACACGGTGGCTGACGTGGTCTATCCCACCGCCGGCCTGTCGCTTCTCCAGTACGACGATGTCGAGCTTCAGCTGGCCTGCATCCAGGTATACAACGACTGGCTGGCAGAGTTCTGCGCGGTGGACTCCGACCGGATCATTGGCATCGCCATGATCCCCACCTGGGACATCGACGTGGGCGTGGCCGAGCTCAACCGCTGCGGCGACATGGGTCTCCGAGGCGCCATCATCTGGAGTTCGCCGCCCGCCACCCGGGAGTACAGCTTCTTCTCCAACCGCTACGAGCCACTGTGGGCCACCGCCGCCGAGCGGTCCATGCCGATCTCCATCCACATCTTCGGCGGCCACCAAACGAAGGGCATCAGCAACTACGGCGTCACCGTGGAGGGCACCTACTACTTCGGGATCACATCACGCGATGAGCTGGCCCAGACTACGGCCGAGCTAATCGCCGCCGGGGTTTTTGAGCGCCATCCCAACTTGCGGATCGTGGCCGCCGAGGGGGGAATCGACTACGCCGCCCGACTGGAGCAGAGACTCGATGTCACCTACAGCGGCGCTTGGGGGCGAATCGACGACAACCTGACCATGAAGCCCTCGGAGTATTTCCGGCGCAACGTGTACCTCACCTACATCGAAGACCCCATCGGGCTGAACAATCTCAGGTTCACCGGCAGCGACCATTTCATGTGGTCCAGCGACTACCCCCACGGGGCAGCGACTTGGCCCCGGTCCCGCGAGTTCGCCACCAATGAGTTCAATGAGGCCGGTGTGAGCGAAACCGACCGGCGCAAGCTCACCCTCACCAACGTGGCCGAGTTGTACGGCATCGACTTGGAGACGGTGAGCCAGCCATCTCCGGTCATCGCCGACCAAGTGGCGGTGGCTCCAGCGGCTAGCTGATCGGCAGCCTTCGAGAATCAGAAGGCGGTGCGGGCGGCTGCTTGTTGATGAGGTGGGTGGCAGCCGACTCGAAGTAGTCCAGCATGGCAGTGTGGATTTCCTCGGGCAGCTCTGCCGCAGCCAGCGATAACCGCATGTGGCCCATCCAGGCATCCCGCTCGGCACCGCCGATCTCAAACGGGGCGTGGCGCATCCGGAGCCGAGGATGGCCCCGCTCAGCGCTGTAGTACGGGGGTCCGCCCCAATACTGGGCCAAGAACCCGGCCAGTCGATGTCGAGAAGGGCCCAGATCCTCGGGATACAACGGCTGAAGCACCGGGTC
>JAPPKI010000139.1 GCA_028820035.1 bacterium
AGATGTAGGCGTTGGTGCCCACATAGGCCAGCGATTGGCCGATGACCCAGGCCAGGGAACGGCCGTCGTCGGCCGCGATGTCGGCGATGTCCATGGTTCCGATGGTGCCGTACACGGTCACCGCGTCACCACTCACCCCTCGGCGGTCGGCCAGCGGCGGCCACGGGGAACGCTCCTCCCACTCCCCCATCACCAGACCCACCACCCGGGCCGGCTGGCCCAGCACGCACTTGGAGGTCTCACCGGCCACTTGACCACCAACGTTGCGCATGACGAGGCGGATGGCTCGGCCGATGGCCGGTCCGCCCCCCGCCGTGCCGCCGAAGCACCCAGCCTGGTAAGGCAGGTCTAACTGGTCGCGGGACGGGCCGTTCACAAACAGGCAGGGCACCACTGAGCTGGTGGTGGTGTTGAGGGCGAACAGGTCGAACGGGCGCTCGGCCATGGCCTCCAGCGCGGCCATCATCAGTGGCATGGCCTCGGGGGCGGCCCCGGCCATGCAGGCATTGATTGCCAATTTCTCCACCGTGCACCAGGCGTTGGCCGGCGGCACTTCCAACAGCACCGAGTCGGCTGGGCGACCGGCAGAGGCCGTGAACCGGGCCACCCGCTCCGGGGTGGGCGGGATCAACGGCAGGCCGTCGCCCCAGCCCTGGGCCGTGGCCCAGGCCATAAACTCCACCGGGTCGTCGGGGGCCTCGACCTGCCCATCGGGAATGGAACCGCCGTCAGAGGCCATCTATTGCGGCACTCCCAGTGAATCCAACAGCGACTGCCAGAAATCGTGGGCGATCTGGCGCACTTCCGGTTCGGGACGGGTGTCCAGCGGGTAGGGCAGCACGCACAGCCGCAAGCCGGGCCGCTCCATGTTGCGCGACATGATCTCGGCCAGCGGCACGAACTCTTCGGTTACGACGGCGACCGCCGTCTTGCCCTGGGCCGCCACCGCAACTGCGTCGTGGACGGTCCAGGACGTGCAGCTGCCTCAATTGCCCAGGCCGACGATGGCGATGTCCACATCGGTGGCGAAGCTCTCCAGTTCCTCGAGCACCGCGTCTTCGAGCTTGACGTCCTGGCGGGACTCCGAGCACCACGGCACCACCTCGGCCCCGGCCGCCTCCAGCTTGCGGGTCCACTCGTCGGTGGTCCACAGGAATGAGCGCCAGGTGAGGTCGTAGCGGATGCCCACTCGCTTGCCGGTCAGCGGACCGGCATCGGGGCCCCGATCCGGGTCTACCGACGGCGGAGATGCTGTCGGATCCAATACCAACATGCCCGCAGGTTACCGAACGGTCTTCCGAAAGACGGTTTGAGAAAGGACTAGTGGCCGGTGAAATCGGGGGGGCGGCCCTCTTCGCGGGACGCGGCCCACTCTCGGAAGTCGGCCGAACGAGACGAAAGCTCCATGGCAAACGCCTCTTCGCTCAAGTGGGCTTCGAGGCTGCGTTCTCTGCCTCGCTGGACAAGAGTCTTGGTTTGCCCGACAGCCACGGTGGCCGATGAGGCCAGCTGGCCAGTCAAGGCAACAGCATCGGCATCGACCTTGTCGGCCGAGACCGCGCGATAGATCAGCCCCCATTCGGCTGCCTCGGCCCCGGAGACTTCCTCGCCCAGCATCAACATGCCCTTGGCTCGGGCAACACCAGCCAGCCGGGGCAACAGCCAGGATGTCCCGCTGTCAGGGGTGATGCCCATGGCGGTGAACGGCGCCCGCAGTCGGGCGTCGTCAGCAGCCACCGCGAAATCGGAGGCCAGCGCCAGGCTGAGGCCGAGGCCCACCGCCCATCCCCGTACCGCGCACACAATGGGCACCTGCACTTCAAGCATCACCGGGATGAGCCGGTTCACCAGATAGGGCATGCGCCGGGAGATGCTGCCCGGCCGGGGTCGAGTACCGTCACCGGTCCGACTAGCCAAGTCGAAGCCGCTGCAAAAATTGTCGCCGGTGGCGTTGAGCAGAACCGTCCTAATCTCCTCGTCGGCGCTGGCCGCTTCCAGAGTGTCGATCAGGGCCAGGACGATGTCGTCGGTCAGCGCATTGCGGCGCTGAGGCCGGTCGAGGGTGAGGGTCAATATCGGCGGCGCCGTGACCACTAGCAGGCCCTCGGGCGGCGTTGGATAGGGCTTCATGCCCGGCCCACACTAATCAGCTTGCTACAAGCTCGGCGGCCCCGAATATCACCGAGAACCTCACGCACCAGATCACCACGGTGGAGTAGAGGTCGAGGTCGAGGTCGCGGGGAATCTCGTAGTTCTGCGAGCCGACGTTCCCTTTCAGATCGCCGAGGTCAACATAGACGTCGGTGAACTGGCCGACGGGAGCGTCGGGGGGAGCCGCGCTCAGGTAGACGTTCAGGTCGGGGCCGTTGTCGGTCCTGAAATCCTCGAACCGCAAGAACCGCTGTCCGGTGCCGTCGCCCAGCACGTCTACCCGTCCCTGCGTGGGGTGGCTGCGGCTGATGAACTCGCCCGATGCCTCCACCCTTATCTGGGGCATCGGAGGCATGGTCTCCTCGACCGGTTGCTCCTCGGGCATGCCGAGCTCTTCCATGGCCTCGTCCATCTCGGCCATGAGTTCTTCAGACAACTCGTCGCTTGGCATGGGGCCCGTGGCGGGCGCGGGGGTGGCGGTATCGGTCTCGGGGCTCGGGGCCGTAGTCGTGGGAGCCGCGGCTGTCGCCTCCGCGGCCGGGGTGCCGGGACCGTCCACCGTGGGATCGGGAGCGGTCGGCTCGACAACCGGGGTTCCGGCCACCGCGCCGCTGTCGAACACCGGTCCAGCCTCATCAACTTTGTCGTCGATGAAATAGGTCTGGAAGGCGAACCAGAAGAACACCAACCAGATCAACACACCCAGCAAGGCGGCCAAGACCACAGCGATAAGCACCTTGGCTCGGGTCGGCAGTGCCTTCAACCAGCCCCACAAGCGGAGAATCAACCGTTTCATGTCTCCCAATGTAGGGGAGAAATTCCAAATCGCAGGTGATGGACCTCCTCAATGACGCGACATCTCTGCGAAAGCTGCGACAAACTGGCGAGATGAGCTACGAAACGCTGATCGTGGAGCGCGAGGGCCGGGTGGGGTGGCTGATCAACAACCGTCCCGACCAGCTCAATGCCATGAACTCCCAGATGCGAGAGGAGTTCGCCGAGGCGTGGCTGGAGCTGGACCGAGACCCCGAGGTGCGGGTGATTGTCCACACCGGGGAGGGTCGGGCCTTCCAGACCGGTGTGGACGTGGTGGAGCTGGCCACCGACGGTCAGGGCATGGAGCGATACCGGGAGTCGGTGGAGAAATTCGACCTGCACTTCACCTCTTGGCACCAAAAGGTGCGCAAGCCGGTGATCACCGCGGTCAACGGCATCTGCTGCGGGGGCGGGTTCCACTGGGTGGCCGACGCCGACATCGTGATCGCAGCCTCCAACACCCAGTTCTTCGACCCCCACGTGTCGGTGGGACAGGTGGTGGCGCTGGAGGCCATCGCACTGCTGAAGAAGATGCCCGCTGAGACGGTTATGCGCATGGCGTTGATGGGCGCCCACGAACGGATGGGCGCCCAACGGGCCTATGAGCTGGGCATGATCAGCGAGATCGTCGATCCGCCCGAGCGACTGCGGGAGCGGGCCGGCGAGATCGCCGAGGCCATCGCCCGCAACTCCCCGTCAGCCATGGCCGCCACCAAGAAGGCCCTATGGGACGCCATGGAACACGGACTCACCGAGGCCAGTAAGACCGGCGCCTTCCACATGACCGGAATATGGGGCCACCCCGACCAGGTCGAAGGCCCCGCCGCCTTCGCCGAGAAACGCGAGCCCCAATGGGAACCCCTCGACCTCAAGTAGGCAGAATTCAGGAAGTCGCTGTTCTTGCTTCTGAACTCGCCTCACCCCTTAGGGGTGGTGTGGCAGTAGGGGATGGGCAAGTAGAACTGCCATTGGCTGGATATCTCAGAACGCCGCCATGCTGCTACCCAATATCTGGTGTTGGGCTGTAGGCCCGTGAATTCTGCCGAGGTCTCACGACCCTTGGCAAACACCTTGGATTCCGTGAGCAAATTCCAGTTCGCCACAAGCATAATCTTCCAGTGGTAGGCACCATCTGGATCGTCCCAGGAAACCGCGATGCTGGTAGCGGAGCCAGCTGTGCAATTGATCACCGGTTGGACGACATCAGGAACCGTCGCCTCCCAAATCCAAGGGTTTACATCCAACAGCCGTGCTCTTAAGGTAACCGAATAACGAGTGCCTGGAGTAAGCCCAATAAATGTATATCTATTGCTAGGATTTGGAAACACAATTTCCCAGTCACCGAAGTCGTACGGCCCAAATGGACCGGGTGGCCGATCAGGCCAACTTTCCTCTAATTCGTCTGATTGCTCGCTGGGTACGATACTCGCCTCATAATAGTCCGCGTCTTCAACTGGCCCATACAGTATAGTAAGTGTATTACCCCCAGAGTGGCTGCCTTCTATGGTTGGAGTGGCAAGTAATTTCGTGTAGCACTCAGGTGCGGGATCTACTGCGTTCCACTCGTCGTTTTCGTACCACCACAAGAGAAGCACATAGCGCTTACTTCTGGATAGCCCTGCAAATTCTGTCGAGTGCTGTCCCCTTATCATCCTGCCATCGACATAGCCACCATCGACTCTGGCTGCGTACCAATAGTCAACCTCAGACTTTATCTCCCATTCCAACGTCAGGCTTGAATCAGACACCGCTTCACAGACCACCCCAGCCGCAGTGGTCAAACACTCCACAACAGATCCACGGCCCCATCCAGTGAGATCACCTGACTGCACCGTTATATTGTATAAAGTTCCTGGTGTCAGCGACTCAAACTTGTAGTCGGTACCCTCTATGTCGGGAGTCCACACATCAACATCCAGCATGGCTCTGTATTGTAAAACTCCATCAACCTTTTTCCAGTACACATGAATGCTACTCGACTTTGCTACACAGGTAACAGAAGGTGAGGGAATATCTAGTAGAGTAGTGCAATACACGCCTGTGGATTGCTGTGGGTTGCCGTATTCGACCGCCTGAACGGCTATCCAGTACTTCGTGGATGGTGTCAAGTCAGCGAACGTTGCTGATTTGGGGTTCGGGTATTGCACCGTCTGAGGATGTCCGGATTCCACCGAATAGGCAGTTGCCAAATAGCTGTGGACACGTTCATCCAAGTGCCATGTAATGTTGATGGCAGTAGACGTCGCTGAACACGATAACCCGGTTGGAGATGGCAGATTCGTTGAGGTTGTTGTGCAATCCACTTTGCCATCATCGCTCCAACCAGCAGAGTTGTTTCCTTGAACCCTGACCGAATATTCGGTCGCTGGATCCAGATTTAAGAACTCATGGCTCAGTCCCATAGTAGAAACCCAACCGTTGCCTCTGGAAACTCGATACTTGGCTGCTTCCTCAAGCATTGCCCATGTCACCCTGACGCTGCTGACCGCCGTTGTGCAAGTAACAGACGGTGCCGGTGGCGGAGCCATCGTTGTGCAGACTGTGCTTGGGTGAACCTGGTTCCAAGCGCCATCGGGGGAGTCTTGCCACCAGAAATAGAATTTGTACGAGACTTCCTCCTCCAACCCGCTGAACACAGTGGACAGCAACGAGCCATCAAGAGACCGCCCTTCGACATACTCGCCTGCTATAGTCGCCCGAGCCACGTACCACCGGTGAACCCGCCCATCAGCCCGCCAAAAGAGCTTTATCCCACTGGCCGAGACTACGCCGCAATCGGGTGAGCCTACTCCAGTCGTGCAATATACTCCAGAGTAGTAGTTGGCCTGTTTGCCGGAGTTGGAGTTGACGCCAACGAAGTACCTTGTTGACGGAGATAACCCGGAAAACACCACCCATGTCGATTCAGTTGTCTTGGCAATTTGGCGTTCTCCTGCCACGGCCAACTGAAGCCTCGCCGTATAATCATCTGCTCCTGCAACCGAATTCCAAGAAAGAGCAATGTCTGTGGAGGTCGCCCAGCATGTCAATCCGTAAGGCCGCGGCAAAACCTGGGCCGCCCCGCACACATACCCACCAGCACATGGCGCCAATCCCCCGAATCCTTCGGGAGCTGGCTCCAACTCGTCAAATACAGGTCCCCAGGGGATTGGGGAACCGCGGTCTCTTGCGACCGGGGCAGGTTCTGGCTCGTCGTCAAGCCCTGTCGCCGTGTTGTCCGTCTCCGACGCGTCCAGCCGGTCGAATCCCTCAAAAAACGGCCCATCGGCAGGCGGTTGCCCCTTCTCTGCTGGTACGACGACAAAATCTTCCACCCGTTCACCACCGCCACCTCCTCTTTGCAAACCCGCAACCAACCCACCTGCAACAAAGTCAGGGGGCGAAGGCGGAGTCGCTGAACTCTCTGCCGACTGCCCATCCACAGGCACCGAAAGACCCGCCATCGCAATACCATGTGCCACTCCCAAAGCCAATAGCCGTCTGAAAATAGCATTCACAACTGCAAGGGTAAATCACGACAGACTCCATCGGAGGTCGCGGCGTAGCTACGGCTCCCAGACGAAGACCAACTCAGCGATCAGTAGCGCTCGAAGCGGGCGTTGAGCCTTGACATGTCCTCGTAGTCGGTGGTGAGGATGAACGTGCCCAGGCCTTCTGCGACCACGGTGAGGTGGGCGTCAACCACGTCAGAGGTACCGGTCTCGGCGAGCCTGAGCCCCACCCTCACCGACTCGTCGAGAGGGTGTGTCTCGAAGTAGCGCAGCGCGCGGGACAAGTTCGCCTGTCTAGCCGGCTCCCGCCAAACCTGAGCAAGCACCGGGTGAGTCGTGTGCAGATCATCGCCCCGCTCGGCCGCCCGCTTGATCAGCGCCCACAATCGGGAGTTCAGGTTCTCGCTGTCGAGGATCAGCGGGCCAGCGTCAATGATCAACGATTAACCCCCTGGCGGTCGAGAACGGCATCGGCCCACTCAAGATGCTTCGAACTGATGGGGCCTTCCTCTGCCTCCCACGAAGCGATCATGTCGAGCAGCGCATGACTGCGGCGGCGCCGTTTCACCTCGGCGAGCAGAGACCGTTTGATGGCCAGCGTCTTGGTACCGTCCATTGCCACTAGCTCAGCGAGAGCAGCCTCCATCTCGTCATCGAAGTTGATGGTTGTCTTGGTTACCATTCCAATATGGTATTTGTATGGTATAGATAAGGCAACCCAGTAGGGCGGCATCACCGAGGCGAGGCCGGTCGGCGGCCTCGAAGCTTCAACTCATGCCACCTTCCTCCTCCGCTTGCACGATTGGAAACCACCCCACTCCCCACCGAACCCTGCTAAGGATAAGCACCCATGGGAACTATCGTCATCACCGGATCAGCAGGCGGCATCGGCCAGGCCACCAGGGAGCGGCTCGCCCTCAACGGCCACGAGGTGATCGGGGTGGACATACGAGATGCCGAGGTAATTGCCGACCTTTCCACTCCCGAGGGGCGCACCGAGATGATCGGCGCGGTGGCCACAGCCACAGGAGGCCGGATCGACGGCCTGGTGGCCGGTGCGGGCATCACCGGCCCCGATCCCGAGCAGGTGGTGTCGATCAACTACTTCGGCGCCGTGGCCACCGTGGAGGGGCTGCGACCCTTGTTGGCCCAGGGTACCGACGCCTCGGCCGTGGCCATTAGTTCCAACTCATCCACCACGGTGGCGGATCTGCCCAACGGGCTGATCGACGCCTGCCTGGGCGACAACGAAGCCCAAGCCCGAGAGCTAGCCGGTTCCGACCCGGGAACGGCCTACGCCACCAGCAAGCTGGCTCTAGCCCGCTGGGTTCGCCGCACCGCCATAGGCGGCGACTGGATCGGCTCGGGCATCCGGTTGAACGCGGTGGCGCCCGGGCTCATCGACACCCCTTTGGTGGCCGACAACCTCGACATGATCATGAACTTGGGCGATGTCTACCCCATCCCCATTGGACGACCCGGTCGGGCCGCCGAGGTGGCCAACTTATTAGCCTTCCTGTTGTCGCCCGACGCCAGCTTGTTCTGCGGCTCGGTGGTGTTCATGGACGGCGGCAGCGACGCCGCCCTCAACGCCGACGCCTGGCCCACCACCAACACCACCGCCGAACGCTGGCCAATCGGAGACTGACCGCTCCTATTCGAAGCTCTCGACGCTCTACTTCCCGCGTTGGCGCTTTTGGATGCGGGCCCATTCGTCGCGGAGGCCGACGGTGCGGTGGAACAGGTCGGGGGTTTCGGGGTCGCGGGCGAAGTAG
>JAPPKI010000324.1 GCA_028820035.1 bacterium
CAGCACATCGCCCTCTTCCAACCGGGAGAGGATGGCAGCCAGGTCGCCGGCTCGCTCCAACGCCGGGCCCGACGTGATGTGCAGCCCGGCCTCCATCTCGGTGGCCACGATGTGGGCCAAGGTGGTCTTGCCCAAGCCGGGGGGGCCGGCGAACAGCAGATGGTCGGCTGGCTGAGACCGGGCCCGAGCCGCTCCCAGAATGATATGGAGGTGCTCCTTCAGCTCCCCTTGGCCCACGAACTCTTCCAATCGAGTAGGTCGCAGCCCGGCTTCGGCCCCCTCCTCCTCGGGGAGAGTGGTTCCCGCCAACAGCTCTTCACGCTCGCTCATGGCCGCCCGCTTACGGCCGGATGCTCGTGGTCGGAACTCATGCCCGAGTGGCCAGGTGCTGGAGCGCTGCCTTGAGCAGAGCGCCGGGGTCGTCGCCGGCCGGCAGGGACTGGATGGCACCGCTGATCTCCTCGGCGCCATAGCCCAGCTCGGCCAGAGCTTGACGCACCTCGCTGCGGGCATCGGGCGGCCCGGCGGACGGTTCACTGGATGCCACCGCAGTGGTCACGTCGCCGATATCGAGGCGGGACTTGAGCTCCACGAGCAGCCGAGTGGCGGTCTTTTTGCCCACACCGGGAATGAGACACAGGGCGTCGATGTCGTCGGTGGCCAGGATGGCGGCGAGCGCCTCCGGCCGGTGGACCGACAGGATGGCCATAGCCAGCGCCGGGCCCACCCCGTGGGCCGACAGCAGCGCCTCGAACGTCCGCCGCTCCTCAGGAGTCACGAACCCGTAGAGGGTTTGGGCGTCCTCTCGGATGTGGTGGTGGATATACAGCAGCGCTTCTTGGCCCGGTTCGCCCAGGGCGACAGCGGTCTCCGGCGAGACGGTGACCCGATAACCGATCCCGGCGATCTCCAGCATGACCTCCTCCCCGTTACGCAAAACGAGCGTGCCCCGCAGCAGCCCGATCACACCGCGGCCTGGATGCTAGATCGGGTCGGGGCGTGGGCCAGATGACAAAGGGCTACCGCCACCGCGTCAGAGGCGTCTGCTGGCTTCAGGGGCTGGGGAAGCCCCAGCAAGGTCTGCACCATCTTGCCCATCTGGTCTTTGTCGGCACCGCCCCAGCCGGTTACCGCCTTCTTGATCTGCGTGGGCGAGTACTCGAATACCTCGGCGCCCGCGCCCACCCCCGCCCCCAAGGCTAAAACCCTGGCCTGGCCCACCCCCATGGCGGTACGGACATTCACCTGGAACAGCACCTGCTCGATGGCCACCGCATCTGGGTTGTATGCGTCCATCAGTTCGGCCAGCTCGTTTTGCAGTTCATACAGCCGTCGGGGGATGGGATCGTCTTTGTCGGTGCGGATGATTCCGGCGGCCACGGCCTCGGTGGCGCGGCCCCTTTGGCGGATAACGCCGTAGCCGCAGCGCGACAGGCCGGGATCGATCCCCATCACCAGCATCAGCCCCAAACTATCGGGCGGGTACGACAGTTTTCGGGATACGCGCGCCGGTCGGGTAGAAACTCCCCATGCGGACTGAGGAGCTTCACTACGAGCTGTCTGAAGCCGCTATCGCCCAGCAACCGGCCGAGCCCCGCGACAGCTCCCGATTGCTGGTGGACCGAGGGCCCGCCGCTCCTCCCGAGCATCGCTTGACCCGTGACCTGCCCGATCTCTTGAGCCCTGGCGACGTGCTGGTGGTGAACGACAGCCGGGTTATGAGCGCCCGACTGCGCCTCCGCAAGGCCACCGGTGGCCAAGTGGAGGTTTTGTTGCTGGAACCGGGAGATGGCGGCTGGTGGAGCGCCTTGGTGCGGCCGGGCCGGCGGGTGCGGCCGGGTGCTGAGCTGTGGTTCGAAGAGCAGCCCGTCTTGGAGGTGGGGGGGCGAATCGGCGACGACGGAAGGCGGTGGGTGAAGCCGATTGGCGACGCCAATGCCCTCATGGATCGAGCCGGGGAAGTGCCGCTTCCCCCCTATGTCACCGAGGAGTTGGCCGACGTCGAGCGCTACCAGACGGTCTATGCCGATCGGCCGGTGTCGGCTGCCGCGCCCACCGCGGGGCTCCACTTCACCCCAGCGGTGCTAGACCGCTGCCGGTCGGCTGGGGCCAGGGTGTGCCAGCTGGAATTGGCCGTGGGTAAGGCCACGTTTACCCCGGTGATGGCAGATGAGCTCGACGACCACGTCATGCACACCGAGACGTACCGGATCCCCGACGCCACGCTGACCGCCTGCGTCCGGGCTGAGCGGGTGGTAGCGGTGGGCACAACCGTGGTGCGGGCGCTGGAATCGGCCGCGGCCACCGGATCGGCCAGTGGCTCTACCGATCTGTTCATCAAGCCGGGACACCAGTTCGCGGTGGTGGACGCCATGCTCACCAACTTCCATCTGCCCCGGTCCAGTCTCCTGGCCCTCTTGGCTGCCTTCGTGGGCCCCCGCTGGCGCGATCTCTATGCCACGGCCTTGGCCGAGGGATACCGCTTTCTTTCTCTTGGGGATGCCATGTTCTGCACTAGAAATCCAGGGCAGTGACTCTCCAATTCCACGTGTTGGCTCAAGACGGGCAGGCCCGCAAAGGCCGTATCACCACGCCGAGGAGCTCGTTCACCACTCCGTGCTTCATGCCGGTGGGCACCCGGGCCGCGGTCCGCACCCTCGATACCAGCGACCTTGAGGCTCTCAATCCTCCAGTGGTGCTGGCCAACACCTACCACCTGATGATGAGGCCTGGTCCCGAGGTAGTGGAGCAAATGGGCGGCGTCCACGGTTTCACCGGCTGGTCGGGCCATGTGCTCACCGACTCCGGCGGCTTCCAGGTGTTCTCCTTGGATCCCAAAGTGGACGACGACGGCGCCACGTTCCGGTCGACTTACGACGGCACTTCCCACCGCTTCACCGCCGAGCGGGTGGTGGACGTTCAGCTCCAGCTTGGATCCGACATCCAAATGGTCCTCGACGTGTGCCCGCCATCGGAAGCCCCTGCATCGGTCCAGCGTCAAGCGGTGGATCGCACCGCGAACTGGGCGGACCGAGCCCGTCGCCGCTTTCTGGAAGTGGATGGGCACGAAGCCGGTGCCAACCAGTTCGGCATCGTCCAGGGCGGCATCAACCTCGACCTGCGGGCCGAGAGCGCGGCCCGCACCATAGAAGTGGGATTCGACGGCTATGCAGTGGGCGGACTTTCGGTGGGGGAGAGCCCCGAGCAGATGATGGCTGCGCTGGCCGCCACCGCCCCGCTTCTGCCCCACGATCAGCCCCGCTACTTCATGGGGCTGGGCGACCCCATCGGGCTGCTGGAATGCGTGGCCCTGGGCGTGGACATGTTCGACTGCGTGCTGCCCACCCGGCTGGCCCGCCACGGCACCGCTCTCACCTGGGAGGGCCGACTCAACCTCGGCAACTCATCGCTCGCCACCGATGACCGGCCCGTCGATCCCCGCTTTCCGGCCAGTCCGGCTGCCCGATACTCGCGGGCCTACCTCCGCCACCTGTTCAACGTGGACGAGCCTTCGGCGGCCCGAATGCTCACCCTCCACAACGTGGCCTGGCTGTTGGCCCTCATGGAGGAGGCTCAAGACGCCATCGTGACCGGCACCCTTGACCGTTTGATCGCCAAGACGGCCGAGGCGTGGGGCTGAGTTATTCGGCCAGGCCCGCCGAGTCGTCTCCTAGCTAGGTCTTCCGGTAGAATTCTGAGCCTTGGAGATCCTCCCGCTTCTGCTTTTGATGTTCGTCGCCATGTATTTCTTCATGGTGCGCCCCCAGCAGAAAAAAGCGCGCCTACACCGCGAGCTGCTCGAATCTCTGGATGTGGGTGACGAGGTGATCACCGCATCGGGCCTCTACGGGATGATCACCGATTTCGACGGTGGCACTGTGTTCATCGAGATCTCTGATGGCGTTGAAATCAAGATCAGCCGCGACACCATCGCCAACAAGGTCGTGTACTCCTCCGACGTCGATGGCGACGACGAGGGCCAGGGCCCTCTGATGAGCGGCGACTAGTCGCATTCCCCAGCAACAATGAGCCGCCGGTCGCTGGTCTCGCTTGTCTTCATTCTGGCCTTGGCAGCCGGTTTGCTGGCCGTCTCGCTGGCCGTAGGCAACCGACCCCTCCTGGGCCTCGACCTGAAGGGCGGGGTCGAAGTGGTGCTGGTGCCCGAGGACGACCCCGACCGGCCGGTGGCCATCACCCAGGGTGACCTTGACACCGCGGTCAGCATCATCCGAGACCGCATCGACGGACTCGGGGTGGCCGAGCCCGACGTAACCCGCCAAGGCCGCCGGGTGGTGGTCCAGCTTCCCGGCATCAGCGATCAGCAGCGGGCCATCGACATCGTGGGCCAGACCGCCGAGCTGCGGTTCCGCCCGGTGTGCGCCGAGCTGTTTGCCGAGCCGTTTGCGCTCCCTGATTCTGAGGGAAATGCCGAGGTGCCCCTGGCGCCACAGCTGCCCGATCCCGTTCTGGACGAGCGGGGGCTGGCCCCGTGCCCCTCAGGGATCGACTACAACATCCTGGAGACATCCACGTCGGCCGAAGACGAACTCAACCGCTTTGTGGTTCTGCCCGAGCGGGACGCCAACGGCCAGGTCACCAGCCGACTGCTGCTCGGCCCGTCGGCGCTCACCGGTGCGGGGCTCTCGGGGGCTGACAGCTCCTATCGAAACGAGTTCGTGGTGGACGCCACCTTCAAGGGCGGCGATGAAGGGGCCGATAAGTTCGACGAGATCGCCATCGAGTGCTTCTCCGGCACCGCCTACTGCCCACCCGGCGCCGAAGGGCGCGGCCGGCTGGCCATCGTGGTCGACGGCAACGTGAGATCGGCACCGGTGGTGAACGCGGCCAACTTCGACGGCCAAGTGGTCATCTCCGGACGATTCTCCGAGCAGGAGGCCGATGACCTGGCACTGGTGCTGCGCTATGGCGCGCTGCCCATCGAGTTCCAAGATCCCACCGACCCCCAGAGCGACAGCACCAGCCGGGCCGTGTCGGCCACCATCGGGGGCGACTCCTTGCGGGCCGGGATTATCGCCGGCATCGTCGGGCTGGCGCTGGTGTTCTTGTACATGGTGGGCATGTACCGCCTGTTGGGCCTGGTTGCCATGTTGAGCCTGGGGGTGTCGGCCACCCTGTTATGGGTGATCGTGGCCTGGCTGGGCGAGACCCAGGATCTGGCCCTGACCCTGGCCGGAGTCACCGGCCTCATCGTGGCGATCGGTGTGTCGCTGGACTCCAACGTGGTCTACTTCGAGCACCTCAAAGAGGATGTGGCCACCGGTCGGATGCTGAGATCGTCGCTGGAGCAATCTTTCTCGGCGGCGTTTCGGACCATCTTCAGAGCCAACTTCGCCTCACTCATCGCCGCGGTCATCTTGTACTGGCTCTCGGCCGGGTCGGTTCGCGGCTTCGCCCTGATGCTGGGCTTGGCCTCGGTGCTCGACCTGGTGGCCACCTACTTCTTCCTGCGGCCCTGCGCGCAGTTGATGGCTCGGTCGCCAAGCCTGATGGCCCATCCCCACCGCCTCGGCCTGCCCACTAGGGAAGAGGCCATGTCTGCGGGAGTCGAGCCATCATGAGTCGCCTCCAGCGCCTGTGGCGCAACCAGACCCAGGTGGACTTCCCCGTGTTGTGGAAGACCACCCTGAAAGTGTCCGCCGCTCTGATTCTCATCAGCGCCATAGCCCTGTTGGTGCGGGGGGTAAATCTGGGCATCGAGTTCGAGGGCGGCACGGTATGGGAGGCCTCCGCACCCGATGTGTCCACCGCGGATGTGCGCGACGCCCTGCGGGGCGTGGGCCAAGCCGACGCCAAGATCCAATTCGTCGGCGTTGATGTGCTGCGGGTTCGGGCCGAGTTGGACGCCACCGACGCCACCAGCGTCGCCCAGGTGTCTCTGGCTTTGGCCAACCTCATCGGCCAAACGGTCGACGACGTCAGCTTCAACTCCATTAGCGCGTCGTGGGGCAGTGAGATCACTAGCAAGGCCGTACGAGCGCTGATCGTGTTCTTCATCGTGGTGGCCATCTACATCACGCTGACGTTGGAGTGGCGGATGGCTCTGGCCGCCCTGGTGGCGGTGGCCCACGACATCGTCATCACCGTGGGCATCTATGCCCTGTTCCAGTTCGAGGTGACTCCGGCCACGGTGATCGCCTTCCTCACCATCATGGGGTACTCCCTGTACGACACCTTGGTGGTGTTTGACAAGAATCGCGACTACCAGCGTCGCTCGGCACTGGTAGGGCGGGCCACCTACACCCGGATCATGAACTCGGCGCTCAACACGGTGCTCCTGCGGTCGGTGAACACCACCATTACCTCGGTGCTGCCGGTGCTGTCGATGCTGGTGATCGGAACGCTGGTGCTGGGCGCGGTCACCTTGGCCGAGTTTGCCGTGGCCCTGCTCATCGGCTTGCTGGTGGGCACCTATTCGTCGCTGTTCGTGGCCGCGCCGGCGGCGGCTTGGATGAAGGAGCGCCAGCCTGAGTTCGTGGAGCAGCGGGAGCGCTTGGAGGCCCGGGCCCAGTCCCGGGGTGCCACCGTGCAAGACGTGGAGGAAGTGGCGGTGGGACCGTCATCGCCCGCCCCGGCGCCGTCGGCGGATCGCCCGACCCGCCAGCCATCGCAGCCGGGCACGGCCATCCCACCCCGACCCCGAAAGCGCAAGCGGCGCTGAACAAGTCGCTCGTCAGCCCGAAAGCGCAAGCGGCGCTGAACAAGTCGCTCGTCAGCAGGCAGGTAGGGTTGGGGGAGTGGATTCCGGCTGGCCTGAAAGCCTCATTCGGGACGTCCCCGACTTCCCTTCACCGGGGATCATGTTCAAGGACATCACCCCGCTGCTTGACGACGCTGAAGCCTTCCGCTGGGCTGCCGATGAATTAGCAGACCGCTTCAGCAATACCCCCGCAGATCGAGTGGTGGGTGTTGAGGCCCGGGGGTTCATCTTGGGGGCCGCGGTAGCCTACCGCCTGGGACTCGGATTTGTGCCCGTTCGCAAACCGGGAAAACTGCCCTACCTCACCCGGTCGGTGGACTACGAACTGGAGTACGGCACTGCTTCCCTCGAAGCCCACAACGACGCCTTTTCCCCCGGTCAACGGGCATTGATCGTGGATGATGTTCTGGCCACGGGGGGCACGGCGGCTGCCACCGTCGAACTCGTCAGTTCCGGGGGCGCACAGGTGACCGGGATGGGCTTCCT
The DNA here is from genome assembly GCA_028820035.1 of bacterium. Classification (GTDB taxonomy): domain Bacteria; phylum Actinomycetota; class Acidimicrobiia; order Acidimicrobiales; family Bin134; genus Poriferisocius. The sequence continues at coordinate 7,205 of JAPPKI010000324.1, forward strand.
TATCGAGTTGGGTTTTCTGGATGGCCGGGAGAAAATAGAGATAGATGCCAACTGTCCGGTGATTTCTCTGTTCTGTTTTGGAGGTGACGGGTGACGCTGACCGAGCGGGCACTGCCGTGGATGGATCAGCCCGGACAAGACGTGGGCCCGCTGCTCAACGCCTATCTGGAACGCCATCCCAACGGCACCGGCGACCGCATCGAGACGGCCTATCGCCTCGCTGAGCAGGCCCACGCCGGGCAGTTACGCAAGTCCGGCGAGCCCTATGTGACCCACCCTCTGGCTGTGGCCCACATTGTGGTGGAGTTGGGGCTGGACGACGTTTCGGTCATCGCCGCCCTGCTGCACGACGCCATCGAGGACACCTCTATGAACTTGGCCGAGGTCGAGCAGCACTTCGGCGGCGAGGTGGCCTCGATCGTCGACAGCGTCACCCGGTTGGACCGGCTCAAGTTCAATACGCAGGAGGAGGAGCAGGCCGCCTCTATGCGCAAGATGCTGGTGGCCATCGCCAAGGATCTGCGGGTGCTGGTGGTGAAGCTGTCCGACCGGCTGCACAACATGCGGACGCTGGCCGCGCTTCCGCTGGAGAAGCAGCATCGGGTGGCCCGGGAAACCATAGACATCTACGCCCCGCTGGCCAACCGCTTGGGCATGCAGGACCTGAAGCTCCAGCTCGAAGACTTGGCGTTCGCCGCCCTGCATCCCAAGCGCTACGCCGAAATCGATCGCATGGTGGCCACCCGGGCACCCGAGCGCGACCTGTACCTCACCCAGGTTCTCTCCAGCGTTGAAGCCCGCTTGGCCGAGCTGGGCATCCCCGCTCAGGTCACCGGCCGCCCCAAACACCTGTGGAGCATCTACGAGAAGATGATGACCAAGGATCGCAGCTTCGACGAGATCTACGACTTGGTGGGCATGCGGGTGATCGTCGACTCGGTGCGGGACTGCTACGCCGCGCTGGGCTCCATTCACGCCACCTGGAAGCCGGTGCAGGGGCGGTTCAAGGACTACATCGCCATGCCCA
>JAPPKI010000082.1:0-4551 GCA_028820035.1 bacterium
ACAAGTTCCACCCATCGGCGTCCCATGTGATCCCCGCGCTCATCAAGAAATGCGTCGATGCCATCGAAGCCGGGCAAGACAGCATCGAGGTCTGGGGCACGGGCACGGCCAGCCGAGAGTTCCTCTATGTGGACGACGCCGCCAAAGGCATCCTGTTGGCGGCCGAGCACTACCGGGGCGCAGAGCCGGTCAACTTGGGGGCAAACCAGGAGATTGCGGTCAAAGAGCTCGTGGAGGATGTGGCCGAAGTCACCGGTTTCACCGGTCGGATCGAGTGGAATTCCTCCAGGCCCGACGGCCAACCCCGCCGCTGCGTGGACCCCAGCCGGGCCAAGAGGTTGTTCGGCTTCGAGGCCTCCACCCCCTTCGCCGAAGGGTTGCGGCGCACCTACGAGTGGTACTTGGCCAATCGTCAGGAGGCCGAGTCCCGAGGGCTTTCCAACACTGCTCGGTAGTCAGCACCCACCACCAGCTCCACATCGGCGCCGCCAATTCCCATCACCTGCTCCAGAAGCGGCGCGGGCTCGATGAAGCGGGCCAGGGTCGTCGCCTGTTCCGCGGCAGCCTCGGTGTGGCGGATAGCGGTTCTGGCCACATCGAACCGGTCGGCGTTGCCCCGGTCCACCACCGAGAACCCGACCCGTTCCAACTCCGCCTCCACTCCGGCCACGGTGCCCGACGAGGTGCCGTTGAGTATCCGCACCCGCACACTGGCCAGGCTCCCGGCCCGGAAGAACTCCAGCACCGACTGGGCGTCGCTTTCCAGCAGCAGCACCTGTTTGCCGTCAATGGTGGCATCAACCACCGGCAGCTTGTACCGCTCGATCTGGTCCACGGAGAACGACCGGAACTCGTCACCCAGATCTACAAGCTGGCCTACCGTGATGCGATCATCCAGCGTGATGCTGGGATTGTCGTCATCGAGAAGATCGCTGGCCACCCGCCGCAGGTTGAGCGGATTGCGGATGCCCTTCTCCACCGCCCGCTTGAGGGTGGCCACCATGAACTCCTGCTGGCGCTGGTTGCGCTCCAAGTCGTTCCACACGCCAAGCCGCACCCAGTCGTCGTCATTGGCCGGATCGCCCCCCGGGGCCACCGTCAGCGGTCGGCGGGTTCGCACATAGGCCAGAGCGGTGTCGGCATCGAGGGTGACCACGCCCGTCTGCTCGATCCGCAATCCCAGCGAGTCGTCTCGGATGGGCTGGGCGATCTCCACCGGCACCCCGTCCACCGTGTTCACGATTCGCAGGAATCCGGCGAAGTTGATCTCCACGTAGTGGTGGACGGGCACCCCGAGGTATTCCGACACCGTCTCGATCAAGGCCGCGGGCCCGCCTATGCCCCGAGCGGCGTTCACCCGCTCGCTCCATCCTCTGTCGGCGATCGGCACCCAGAGGTCGCGGGGAATCGACAGCATGGCCACCCGGTCGGCCTCGGGGTCAATGCGCACCAGGATCACCGAGTCGGTCAGCAGCGAGTTGACGTCCCGATCTATGTGGATCGGACTATCAGGGTCGATTCCGGCGGCGTTGTCGATCCCCACCAGGAGAAAGTTCAAGGCTTCTGCGCCGGGTTGTTCCGCGGAGTCGACTGAGGTTCCCTCCGATCCGCCCACCAAGTTCACCGGCGCTCCCACCAGATCCAGCGACAGCCCCACCGACACCCGGGGAATCTGGCTCACCTGCGACTTCACCATGCCCAGACCACCCGCCCCGCCCACCGCGGCCACAAACACCACCAGCCCGAACAGCACCACCATGAGCTGCCACCAAGTTCTCCGGCGTGCTCCGCGCCGACGACCGCGCCTCATTGCCCGCCAGTGTAAGTACACTGCACCCGATGGAGGTGGCGGCTGTTGCCGTGGTGGGACATCACCTGTGTTCCAGGCTGGCCGACGTTACCGACGACTTGGGCGCCTTGGAGTCCAAGGGGTTCTGGGCAGTGGCCATCGATTTCCACGGCAAGGCAGTGTGCGCCCGGTTCGACTCGGTGCGCCCCGCTCGCCCTTGGAGGGGCCGCCCTTGGAAGGGTCTCCCCTCCGACTCCTGGACCAGCTCGCTGGATCAGGCCGGATTCACCTCTGGGGTGTCGGAGATCCGGGACATGATCGCCGCGGGTGACGTCTACCAGGTAAACCTCACCCGCCGACTGAGCGCGCCGCTCATCGATCCCGATACCGACATCGCTGCGTTGGGGGCGGCGCTGGCCGAGGGAAACCCTGCCCCCTACGCAGCCGTGCTGCGGCTGCCCGGCCACGGCATTCACATCGCCTCAGCCTCACCAGAGCGGTTCTTGGAGCGCAATGGGCAGTGGGTGGAATCGTCGCCCATCAAGGGCACTGCGGCCGAACCGTCGGGGCTGACGTCAAAGGACCAGGCCGAGAACCTGATGATCGTCGACTTGGTGCGCAACGATCTGGGCCGGGTGTGCGACTACGGCACGGTGAGCGTGCCTGCCCTGTTCTCCATGGAGCACCATCCCGGCCTCGTGCACTTGGTGAGCACCGTCCGGGGGCGGCTGGCACCCGGCTGCGGGTGGCCGGAGTTGATCGACGCCACCTTCCCCCCGGGATCGGTCACCGGCGCCCCCAAGCTAGCCGCACTTGATGCCATCGACGCCCTGGAGTCCCAGCCCCGAGGGGTGTATTGCGGCGCGGTGGGCTGGGTGGACGCCGACCGCCAGCGGGGCGATCTGAACGTGGCCATCCGCACCCTCTGGATCGAAGACGAGCACCTGCACTTGGGAACCGGCGGGGGCATCACTTTTGACAGCGACCACGAAGACGAGTGGTGCGAAACCGAACTGAAGGCCAAGCGGCTCCTGGCCGTGGCCACTGGAGAGTACATCGCCCTATGAAGGCAACAACCCCGCCCCACCCCCCTGTGGATCTACAGCAAGCAAGTGCACCAATGGCCCCTGTTGAGACACCCGCTGAATCTCGCATTGTGTGGATCAATGGGAAGCTGGTTCCAGAGCACGAGGCTCGGATCTCACCTTTCGACCACGGTTGGCTGGTGGGCGACGCCGTGTTCGAGACCCTCGTCATTGTGCGGGGAATGCCGTTCGCCGCTCGCCGCCACCTGGGGCGGCTGGCCTACTCGGCCGAGCACCTGGGTGTGGCGGTTCCTGACGCCGATGTGTTGCGGGAGGCCATGATCGCGGTAGCCGATGCCAACGGGCTCCAGGAGGGTCGTCTGCGGGTCACTATCAGCAGCGGCACCGGGCCACTGGGCAGCAGCCGGGGCGACAGCCCGCCGACCGCCACTGTGGCTGCCACTCCCCAAGCCCCCTGGCCTGCCACCGTGGCGGTGGCCACCGTGGACTGGACCATCAACGAGCGCGGTCCTCTGACCGGCCTCAAGACCGTGTCCTACGGGGCCAACGTGCGGGCATTGGCCGACGCTAAGGCGGCCGGCGCCAGCGAAGCCATCTTCGCCAACACCCAGGGACAGCTTTGCGAGGGCACCGGAAGCAACGTTTTCCTGGCCCACAATGGCCAGCTCATCACCCCCACCCTGGCCTCAGGATGCTTGGCCGGGGTCACCCGCCAGCTCGTGATCGAGCTGACCGGCGCGGTCGAGCGAGACGTGCCCCTGGAGGCGCTGGCCGCGGCCGAGGAGGCGTTTCTCACCTCCACCACCCGCGACGTTCACCCCATCCACGCCGTCGACGGCCATCCCCTACCCGCCGCCCCCGGCCCCCACACTCAAGCCGCCGCCCGCGCCTTCGCCCACCTCAAGGCCAACGAGATCGACCCCTAGCGATTCTCCCAAGAGATCTACCGGCTTCGCAGGTGTACGACATCGCCCACCACAACCCTGACCCCGCCTTCCATCACCAACGCCCCTCCGTCATCCAAATCCTGGGCCAGTCCCTCAAGCACGCTTCCGTCACCAAGCTGCACCGACACTTGCTGTCCCAAGGTGGCTGACTCTCGGCGGGCCGCAGCCATCAGCGCCGCCTGGCCGCTGGGCTTCTCGATTCCGTCCATCCACTGCGAGAAGCCGGCCAATACTCCGGCCAGCAACTCCTCGCGATCGACCGCCGCGCCACACACGTCTTCCAAGGCCACCGCGGTGTCAGCCACCTCGGGGGGTGTTGCTCCGGTCCGCACATTGAGCCCCATGCCCACCACCACAGCCTCCAGCCGATCTCCAGTCACCACCGACTCGGCCAGCACCCCAGCCAGCTTGCGGTCGGCCACTACCAGGTCGTTGGGCCATTTCAAACCGGGGCGCACCCCGGCCAGCGAATCGCAGGCCTCCACCGCCCCCAACGCCAGCGCGGTGGCCACCAGGTGGGCTCGCGCCACATCGATCCTGGGCCTGGTGAGCACCGAGAACAACAGGCTCGACTCCGGCGTGGCGCTCCAGCTGCGCCCCCGCCTCCCCCGGCCCACGCTCTGGTACTCGGCCGCCAATACCGCATCCGCCGCGGCCCCACGCCCGGGCGGCGGCCCCCAGTGGGGGGTGGTGGGCCCCGGGGGATAATTGTGGTTTAAAAAAATACCAGCCCACCCGCCCGGGCGGAAAAGGGGTTTTGGGGGTTGTG
>JAPPKI010000082.1:4561-8215 GCA_028820035.1 bacterium
TGCGCCCCCCCCCCCCCCGCCCCCCGCTGTTTAACGCGGCCGCAAATCCCCAACCCGCCGGGCCCCCCCCCGGGCCGGCGGCCAGCAAGTCGGCGTTCGTCGACCCGGTCTCATTCACCCACTGAATCTGGAAGTCGGTCACTTCGCTCCGTCCCATTTCGCCCCGCCATTATTCGCGTGATCCCGAGACTCTCTGCCACCATATTGCCGTGTTGTCCAAGGTATTGGTGGCGAACCGGGGGGAGATCGCCGTTCGGGTGATCCGGGCCTGCCGGGAGTTGGGCATCGCCACGGTGGCGGTGTACTCCGACCTCGACCGCAGCGCCCTCCACGTTCGCATGGCCGATGAGGCCCATGCCCTCGGTGGCCAGACCGCAGCCGAGAGCTACCTCAACACCGAGGCCATCCTCGACGTCATCGATCGCAGCGGAGCCGACGCCGTCCACCCCGGCTACGGATTCTTCTCGGAGAACGCCGACTTCGCCCGGGCCATCACCGCCCGGGGGGTGGCGTTCATCGGCCCCAATCCCGAGGCCATCGAGGTCATGGGCGACAAAATCTCCGCCCGCCAGGCCGCCGAGCGGGTAGGGGTGAGCGGCGTCCCCGGCACCACCGACCTCATCACCGATCCCGAGCAGGTGCGGGCCTTCGGCGCCGAGCACGGCTACCCGGTCGCCATCAAGGCGGCCTACGGCGGCGGCGGCCGGGGCATGAAGGTGGTGGCCAACGAGAGCGCGGTGGAAGAGGCCATCGAGTCGGCCCAGCGGGAGGCGCTGAGCTACTTCGGGCGCGACGAGATCTACATGGAGCGCTATCTGGAGCAGCCCCGCCACGTGGAGGTGCAGGTTCTGGCCGACAGCCACGGCAACTGCGTGTACCTGGGCACTCGTGACTGCTCAGCCCAGCGCCGCCACCAGAAGCTGATCGAGGAGGCCCCCGCGGCCGGCATCGACCCCGAAGTCCTGGCCGCCATGGGCGAGGCCGCGGTAAAGGTGGCCCAGGGCTGCGACTACGTGAACGCCGGCACGGTGGAGTTCCTGTATGAGGACGGCCAGTTCTATTACTTGGAGATGAACACCCGCCTCCAAGTGGAGCATCCGGCCACCGAGCTCGTCACCGGGATCGACCTGGTAGAGCAACAGATCAAGGTGGCCTCCGGCGAGCCCCTGCCGTTCACCCAGGACGAAATCGAGATATCCGGCCACGCCATCGAAGTGCGCATCAACGCCGAGGACCCCGCCGAGGGCGCCTTCCTGCCGTCACCGGGGCCGATCACCGGCCTGCGGGCGCCCAGCGGGTACGGAACCCGTTGGGACGGGGGGTACGAGGCCGGAGATGAGATCAGCCAGTTCTACGACAATCTGGTGGGCAAGCTGATCTGCTGGGGCCGAGATCGGCCCACTGCCATTGCCCGCACCCTGCGGGCCCTCGACGAGCTGGAAGTGAGCGGGGTGGCCACCACCATTCCCGCCGACAAGGCCATCCTGGCCCACCCCGATTTCGCCGCCCTCACCCACTCCACCAAGTGGGTGGAAGAGACGCTCGACCTGACCGGAGTCAAGAGCGCCCCGGCCAGCCCCTCCTCCGACACCGAGCCCCTGATGCAGCGGGACATCGACGTGGAGGTCAACGGCCAGCGCTATTCGGTGAAGATGTGGGTGCCGGAGACCGCCTCTGCCCCATCCGCCGCCCCCGCATCGGGCAGCGCCAATCGCCCCAAGCGGGCCGCCGCCAGCAAGAGCGGGGGCAGCGCGGGTAGCGGTGAGGTGACCGTGCCCATGCAGGGCACCATCGTCAAGGTGATGGTAGCTGCGGGCGACACGGTGGAGGCCGGCGATCCCATCGTGGTGCTCGAGGCCATGAAGATGGAGAACAACGTGTGTGCCGAGAAGTCCGGCACGATAGCGGAGGTCCGGGTGTCCGAGGGCGACTCGGTGGGCGGCGGCGACGTAGTGGCGGTGATCCAATAGCGCGTCCGCGGCGCCGGCTGTCAGCCCGGCCCGCCCGCCGGTAGCATCGATCACGCCTCATGGTCGATTCCCAACCGCCTTCGCAGGCCGGCACCTCGATCGTCATTCCCAGCGCCGGCCACCTCCAGCCTGACGCCGACGCCTCCATGCTCCAGCGCTGCCTGGACACGCTCACCCTGCTCGATCCGGCGCCCGCGGATGTGATCGTGGTGGTGGGCGACGAATTCCAGGGCGAGCCGCCTCAGCAGGCCGCAGGCCTGCCGCTGCGAGTCCTCCACCGGGGCCCGGGGCCCTTCGACTTCTCCCGGGCCGTGAACTGCGGCCTGCTGGCCAGCCGCGGCGAGCTGGTTCTGATGCTCAACGACGACATAGAGGCAGAAACCAGCGACTGGCTGGAAAAAATGGCCGCCCATCTCAGCGATCCGGGCATCGGCGCCGTGGGGGCGGCCCTGCTGTATCCCGACCGGTCAATACAGCACATCGGCATGGAGTTCGACGGCGCTCATCCCATCCACTCGTTCCGGGGATGCCGGCAGTCCGAAACCGCCGCGGCCGGCGGCGACGGGGCTCGCGATGTGATCGGCGTCACCGGGGCCTGCCTTCTGGCCCGACGCCAGGACCTGCTGGCCGTGGGCGGGATGTCGCTGGAGTTCCCCGCCTCCTACGGCGATGTCGATCTGTGCCTGCGGCTCATCCGGTCGGGCTTGCGAGTGGTGGTGGAGCCCGCTGCCACCCTCATCCACCACGAGAGCGCCAGCCGGGAACCGGTCATAGAGTCCTGGGAGTGGGAGAGGTTGGTCGCCCGCTGGGGCGAGCCACCCCACCGGGGGCCACTCCCTGCCAATTCCGAATCCGACCGCAACTACGATTCAGCCATGACCGCCGATCAGGTGGATGGCGAGGATCGCGATCAGCTCCGCCATGAACTCCTCAATCTGCGCGATCGAACCCTCGGAGCCGAAGCGCGCAACCAGTTCCTGACGAACCGCGTCGCCCACCAGGACGAACAGATCGCCGAACTGGAAGACCGGGTGGCCGAACGGGACACACGCATAGAAGAGTGGAAGAACCGGGTGGCCGAACGGGACACACGCATAGGCGAACGAGATGCCCGCATCGCCGAGCGGGACCTGCGCATGGCCGAGAAGGACGCCAGCGCCGACGAGAAGGACGACCGCATCGCCGAGCTGGAAGCAGAGAACCTCCGCTTGCACGAAGACCTGGCCCGACCGGCCATCATCCGGCTTGCTCGTCGTCTAGTCCGAGGATCGGGCCGGCATGAGCGAGCTTGACCTCAAACAGGTCAGCGCGGAGATCGAGGCTGAAGCCGACAAGCGCCGCCGCCAAGACCGGGAGATCGCCCAGCTTGAAAACGACATAGAGCAGGCTTGGGCCGACATCGCCGAGTCCGAGTCCTCTCTGCACGTCATCGACGAAGACGGCGATTTCTTGAACCAGGCCGCCAATCTGGCCTCGCTCGACCCCCATGTCCCGATCGGGTCGCGCCGGGGACTCCGCGGCGCCAAGTGGCTTGTCCGCAAACTGTCCTACTGGTACGCCCGCTTTCTCACCGACCAGTTCAACGTGTTCGCCGGAGTGCTGATCCGGCACCTGCGCAACGTCGAAACCCGACTGGGCCGCCTGGAAGGCGCGGCCGGCTATCTGGGCGACGGCACCGTTCCGG
>JAPPKI010000058.1 GCA_028820035.1 bacterium
CGTCTATAGGGACCACTGGCGGGAGGCCATCGAACGGCTGCACGCCACCAACAATTTCCCCGAGTTCACCGGGCGGTTGTGCCCGGCGCCGTGCGAGGCGGCCTGCGTCCTGGGGATCAACGAAGACCCGGTGACGATCAAGCAGGTCGAGGTGGAGATCGTGGACCGGGCTTGGGAAGAGGGGTGGATCACCCCGGTGGTGTGCGACGACCGCACGGGCCGCTCGGTTTCGGTGGTGGGGTCGGGGCCCGCGGGGCTAGCCGCTGCCCAGCAACTCACCCGAGCGGGCCACGATGTGGTTGTGTTCGAGCGGGCCGACCGCATCGGCGGGCTGTTGCGCTACGGCATCCCCGAATTCAAGATGGAGAAGCGCCATCTCGACCTCCGGCTCGCCCAAATGGAGGCCGAGGGAACGGTATTCAAAACAGAGGTGAACGTAGGAGTAGATATCAGCGCGGCCGAGCTGACTGAGCAGTACGACGCGGTGGTGTTGGCTGGTGGGGCCACCCAATGGAGGGACCTGCCCATCCCGGGTCGGGAACTCGAGGGCATTTATCAGGCCATGGAGTACCTGCCCCCGGCCAACCGAGTGCAGCAAGGCGATCTGGAAGAACACCCGTTCTCGGCCGAGGGCAAGCACGTGATCATCATCGGTGGGGGCGACACCGGCGCCGACTGCTTGGGGACCGCCCACCGCCACGGGGCAGCCTCCATCCACCAGTTCGAGATCTTGCCCCGGCCGCCCGACGAGCGGGATGACTCCACCCCGTGGCCCACGTGGCCGCTCATGTACCGGTCGTCGTCGGCCCATGAAGAGGGTGGCACCCAGATCTACGCCATCAACACCGTGGAGTTCACCGGATCGGGCGGCAAGGTGGAGGCGTTGCACACGGTGGAAGTGGAGCAGTCGTTCGAGGGCGGGCGGATGAGCTTCAATCCCATCGAGGGCACCGAGCGGGAGTTTCAGGCCGATCTGGTGCTATTGGCCCTCGGATTCGTCGGCCCCGAGACCGGTGGTTTGCTGGATGAGTTGGGGGTGGGGCTCACCGACCGGGGCAACGTGGCCCGCGACGACAACTGGATGAGCACCGTTCCCGGCGTGTTCGTGGCCGGCGACATCGGCCGAGGCCAGAGCCTCATCGTGTGGGCTATCGCCGAAGGCCGGGCCTGCGCCGCCGCGGTCGACGAGTATCTCAGCGGCGACACCCTCCTGCCCGCCCCTCTCTTACCGACCGCTCAACAACTCCGGTAGCCGACGAATGGGGACTTCCCGCCCTCAGGAGAACTCGCGCTAGGAGGGCATGGGTCCGAGCGCTAGGAGTCGTCGATTCCAGATGGGCGACTGCCTGACGTCTCTTCTTTCACTACCAGCCTGTAATTTTTAGCAAGTTCACTTGACAAACTAGCTTTAGGCAGGCACAATATCCCGTGGTGCTAAGGTTACAGACCCGTAATTAGGAAAGTTGGATGACGGAACACGAAATTGCAGAAATTCTCAAGTCTATCGACAAGAAGCTGTCTGCCTTGGTGGCGATCCACACGCATCGCTTGCTTGTGGAGACCCCCGACCTAGCTAAGCCTCGTCCAAGATCTGTCGACAGACTTCTCCATGATGCAGGCCTGAGCCAGCAAGAGATCGCCAACGTCCTCGGAAAGACGACACAGGCGGTTGGCCAAGTCTTGAAGAAGGGGTAAACGTCGTGGCAGCCGATCTTGAACCAGCTGATGAACTTGCAAGGCTTCTAGCAACGTTGATCCGATTCCAAGCGCCGTCACAATCAGATGCGATTTTGGAACTCAAGAAGTCAGGGCTTGGGCAGAAGCGGATCGCAGAACTGCTGGGTACGACTCCCAACACTGTCAACGTGACCATCAGCAGGGCCAAGAAGAAGGGAAGAGAAGATGGCGAAGGATGACAGGGAAGTTCAGCTTGGCGAAGTGGCCGATCTGTTAGGTGAGCTGGTCGCTCTCCAAGCCATTGCACTGCGTCAGCACTTCAAACACAACAGTGAATTGATTGTGGCCATGTCGAAAGCTGGGTTCGAAAACCCAAGAATCGCCAGTTTGGTCGGTGCAACTACCGACACGGTCAGAGGTGTAGTGAACAAGGCCAAAGGGAACAAGGAACAGCCATCATGACTAGCTCGGATTCTTCTGGCCCGTTGGGAAGCGCTACGGCAGAACAGCTATTGGCAGCTCAGTTGGCGATCTTGATAGCTGACCGCGAGGAGCGTGTGAAGAAGTCGGAACCGCAGAAGACCGAACTCGTTCTCCACGCGGCAGGATTTGAGGTGCCGGATATCGCAAGAATTCTTGGCAAGAAAGTCGACACAGTGCGAAAAGTCATCCAGCGGGCGCAGTAATGGGCAAAGCGGATGAAGTAGTGGAGCCTGGTTCCGTCGACGAGTTGACTCGCGTACTCGTGTTGGCATTGCGATATGCCGGCGCTCCTCAAGGTGCGCTTGTTCACGATCTCTCGAGCCTAGGCCTTCATGCCCCCCGAATCGCTGAACTCCTCGGAGCAAGTGGCGCCTCGGTGCGAGCACAGAAAGGCCAAAGGCGACCAGACTGGCCCAAGCTCCGCAAACCGGACGAACGGTAGGATCCATGACAGTGGAAGTGAGCGATGCTCGTTCTAACAAGGACGAACAGATTGGCCACGCAGCGGAGGAGTTGGCGAGATCAAGGTTGCGCAAGCAGGTATTTGAAGCGATATACCATGGCAAAAGGCAGGTCAAGAAGCGATCTGAGATTGAGAGAGCGACCGGACTGAACAACAAGCAAGTACTCGATGCTGGAAGGGCGCTGGTCGGAAACGGACTTGTTACTCAAGAGAAGGTTGACGGTGAGGTTGCGTACCGCAAGGATGCTTTCTATAAGGAGCATAAGAACAGAATTCTCCAGTTAGCGAACAATCCGGAGCAACTTGCGCAACAGCCCCGTAACTCTGCGCGACGGGGTACCTCCGGCAAGGAAGTGGTCTTCCGTGTGGCGGCAACTCCTGCGTTCAAGCCTCCCGTACGAGTCACTATCGATGACATTGACTCGTTTAGTGCGGTCCGAGCAATTGGCGGAGCCCAACCGCGCCGTGTCCAGATCAGTGAAACCGCCTTCAAGCAGGGATTCCAAGCGGTCATTGGTGAAACAGGTGAGTTCAAGGACTGGGGCGGAGAAGTGAACGACCTGTCTTCCTCTCGAGTGCGAATAGGAGGAAAGAGGCGACCGATGGCAGTCGCCTTCAAGGGGCCGGGCACAACAGGGAAACTGACCCCTAAGAAGATGGGGGCAAACGGTGACCAGATTCAGCGCCTGGTTCTGAACAGCGAAGCGGATGACGTCTTTCTCGTCCAATACGTGGGTGAGATCAGCGACAGCGTTGTCACCCAGCTGGCGGGTTTATCGCTCGCAAGAGCGGCGGAGACCGGCAGGCAGATCTACTACGGCGTGATAGACGGCCAAGACACGTCGAGACTAATTCAGGCATATCCGACCGAGTTCTGTGGATCTTGATCGGGCTTACGTCGGGAATGTGGCGGAAACTGCTCTTGAACTGGCGAAGCGGACAAACTGTCACTCATCACACGTACGGTGGCGGCATGGGTAGGAAGCCGAAAGAGACTGCACGGGGAAGGGGCGACGGATGCGGCAAATCCTTGGTGGAGCTGATGGACGTGTTGCCTGCGGACAAGGCAGCCAAGCGCCGCGAGGCCCAATTGGAAGAGCTTCTGGTGGCCATCGGAACTCCGGCATGATCCGGGAGGTAGCAGCATGGTAAACGAGCGTAAGACCGAGGCAATAGTGCGCAGCCACTTCAGCCGGTTCGATGACGCAGTGACCATTGAGGAGCAGGCGTCTGACTCCCTTCAAATTAAGAAGCTCCTAGCGCAGGCGTCGAAGCGAGGGGAGGGTCAGGGCTTTCCGGAGTTCTTGATCTCTATGAGCAGTGAGCCGGATTTGCTGATCGTTGTTGAGTGCAAGGCGGAGAGGAGCAGACACCAGAGCGAATCGCTCAATCGCCCAGCTGACTACGCAGTTGATGGTGCTTTGCACTACGCCTCCTATCTGTCCAAGCAGTTCGACGTGGTGGCAATTGGCGTCAGTGGTGAGGCAGAGGACCAGTCGCGGGTCAGTCACTACTTGCACCTGAAGGGGCGAAGCCGAGCGGAACCGGCCTTTGGGAACCAGCTGCTGTCCCCGAACGAGTACATCAAGGGCTACTACAACGATCCCGACAAGTTTCGACAGGATTACAACTCGCTTACGGACTACACCAGGACACTTAACGATCGCCTACAGGTGAACAAGGTGGCCGAATCGAACAGGGCTCTGCTGATAAGCGCCGTGCTCATCGCCCTGGAGAGAGACTCGTTCAGGAGGGCATACGCATCAGAGACCAACGCTGTTGAACTGGCCCGGTTGATCCAGCGCACGGTAGCTGCCCAGATGGAGGAGGCCCAGCTAGGCGAGGGCAAGCTGAAGGTGCTCAATCAGAAGTTTGGGTTCTTGGAGCACGAGACGGCCCTGACCAGCAGGGTAGACGAGTTGCGGGAGATAGTCGGCCAGATAGATAGAGAGATCAACTCGTTCATCAAGAACCACGAGTACCGGGACGTCTTGGGCGAGCTCTACGTGGAGTTCCTACGCTATGCGAACAAGGACAAGGGGCTGGGGATAGTGCTGACGCCCCCGCACATAACGGAACTCTTCGCTGATCTGGCGCAAGTCGGGAAATCATCCATTGTTTACGACAACTGCGCCGGAACGGGGGGCTTCCTCATCAGCGCAATGAGGAGGATGATGGCGGATGCGGGCGGGTCACTGGCCGATGAGATAGATATCAAACAGCGGAGACTGTATGGGGTTGAAATTCAATCCGACATATTCCCACTTGCCGTGTCCAATATGTTCATCCACCAGGATGGGAAGTCGAACATAGAGCTGGCGAGCTGCTTCGACGCTGGTGTCGTCGAGAGGATTCAGGCGAAGAGACCGACGACAGGACTTCTCAACCCCCCATACAAGTCCGACAAGAGCAAAGACGAGGAGGAGCTGGCGTACGTGCTGAACAACCTCAGCGTGCTCGGGTCCGGTGGGACATGTGTTGCCATACTCCCCATGCAGACCGCGCTGGCTACGAGCCAGAAGATCATCCACCTCAAAGAGGAACTGATGCGATGGCACACGCTGGAGGCCGTGCTTTCTATGCCTGAGCAGCTCTTCTTCAATTCGAATGTGAGCACTGTCACATGCGTGATGGTGTTCACAGCCCACCAGCCGCACCCCGCTGGCAAGGAGGTCTGGCTGGCACTGGCGAAAGATGACGGTTATGCGGTCGAAATGCACAAAGGACGCACAGACCCCGATGAAAGGTGGCCGGAGATCAGGGACAAATGGGTCGAGCGGTTCATCAACAGATCGGAGATATCGGGGTTCAGCGTTAGGCGAGTGCTGGGGCCTGGGGACGAGTGGTGTGCCGAGCCACACATCGTCCGCGATGCCAGCGGCCTTACTGAGTCGCTATTCGAGGAGGCCCTTCGCCAATTCGCTGCGGCCATGTTTGCGCAGGGAAGGCTACATGGCATTGACCCGGCGCCAATGCGCCCGCATCTGGAGTACCTCCAGGATAGGGAGTGGCAGCATTTCCAAATCGGCGAAGTATTTAATGTATCGCTTGGTCCGTATACGGAGAAGAAGCTCTTGGCGGATGGAACCTTGCCCTACATCACAAGGACGGCAGTCAACAACGGTACCGTCGAGTTCGGGAACCATGAAACCGTCTACGAAGGCAATTGCCTGACCGTAGGGGCGGAGGGGGTTGTCGCCTTCTACCAGCCGTGTGATTTCTTGAAGGGGAACAAGATCAACGTCATCCGGCACCCCAATCTGAATCCCTGTACCGGGCTGTTCGTTGCAGCGGTCATGGACTATTCGCACAAGGGCATCTACAACTACGGGTATGCCCTGGTCATGGGGAGATTGAAGCAGTCAAGGATACCTCTGCCGGTGGCCGATGGAGGAGGCCCGGATTGGGAGTTCATGTCGCGATACATGGAGCAACTCCCCTACAGTTCCAATCTGGATTCCTTGGAAGCTGAGTAACGCGCCGATTCAAGAAGCAGTGATTTGGAGAACCGCGTAGGAGCTTGTGTGGGAAGGTTGCTAGAGTGCCTCTGAACAGGCAAAATAGGCATTTGATGTCTCATCTGTTCCCCTCGCCAGAGCAGCTGTTGGGTGACTAGGTGTACAGGCCTCAAAGCTTCTAATCAAGAGACCGCGTAT
Source organism: bacterium (assembly GCA_028820035.1). Lineage (GTDB taxonomy): Bacteria > Actinomycetota > Acidimicrobiia > Acidimicrobiales > Bin134 > Poriferisocius. The sequence continues at coordinate 6,280 of JAPPKI010000058.1, forward strand.
ATCCTTGTTGGAATGACACGCGATGATGGGATGGCTAAACGGTTCCACCGCAATCTTGCCAATCTTCACGATGAGATTGAAAATCTGAAACGAGCGTTCTCCGCTGAAGGTCTGCAGGCTGATGGAATCGGCGATCCTCTTCACGGCAAAATTGAGGAAGTGGAAGAAGCGTTCTATCTCGCCATAGGCCCTATAGGTGATCGAATTCTCGACAGTGCACCCGCCTCCAACGCGGGGCCAGATATGACGGTGTGCCCCGGTAGTTTCGTCAGGCTGAACGGCTCTGGGAGCATTCGCTCTCATCTGACTGATGAGCCGCTGTCCTACCAGTGGTCTTATGTCGGCGCTACAACCGAACCTCCGACCACCGAAGAAGACCCAGCCAGCAGATTCAGTGACAGCGAGTTGAAGTGCGCGAACACTGCATTCCCGTATTTTGATGCCCCAGAACTCGGTGGGTGCAACAGCATTAGGCTGAAGTTCCAGCTGGTTGTCACCGACGGGCAAGCTACCGATAGCTCTACTGTGACAGTGAAAGTCATCAGCGGATAGTGCTAGCCGCTACAGGCCTTAGCCTCTACTCACTGCTGCTATCAGCGCTCCTTTACGTTGGACGTTGACAGCTATTGGTTCTCAAACCGGCTCAAACCGGATAGTGGCTAGAACGGACGGGCGTCGAGAAAATCCAATGCTGCGTCGATGAAGTCGAAGGACTTCGGGGTGGCGAAGTGATCGACGCCTCGGAGGACAACAAGGCGGGCGTCGGGGAGGGCGTCGACCAATTGGTCGGCGGGGTAGGCAAAGTCCTTGTCGCCTACGACGACCAGGGTGGGCACGGCGACATTGCCCAGGCAGTCGGTGTCGAATGCAGTGCGACTGGCCAGAAGGGCGGCGAGTGCTTCCCGGTCGGCCTCGGGATCGTCGGCCAGAGTGGAGAAGTGGAGCGCTTCTGGGTTCTCGGGGTCGGGCTCGCCGGTGACCGCGTGCAGGATCATGCGACTGTGGTCCTCGTCCCGCTCGAACAGGTTCTTTCCCACTCCGGACACTACTAGTTTGTGGAAGCGCTCCGGCATTTGGGAGGCAATGGACAGCAAGCTGTAGGCCCCCAGCGAGAATCCAATGGCGTCAATGGGCGCCTCGGGAAAGTGGTCGACTACATGCTGTTCGAAATTTGCATACCCCTCCGGGTCGTGGGGCTTGGGGGCGGTGCCATGTCCCATGAGATCTATGCCGATTGATTCTCGCCCTGCGTCGGCTAGTAGGTCGAACCAGGCGTTGTCGCCCCAGGTTCGCCGAGCTGAGCCAGCTAGTCCGTGCAGCAATGCCACCGTGGGTCCACTCACGGCGCTCAGATTAGTTACGGGTGAGGAGCGAATAGCGAAGCGCTGGAGAAAAGTAGGAGGCCCCGAGTAGCCTCCCGGTCGAAACCGGTCGACTTCTCGGGGCCGTCCCGTGCGGTCTCGGAGCCTCAGCGGGCTTGCGCCCTCCGGTTCCCCGGTACCTACCCCCCAGACACCTGCGGCACCTGGCCGCCTTCCCGGTCCTCGGCTTTCGGTGGTGCCACCGACTTCCTCGGCCCGTTCCAGTGACCCTGCGGACTCTTTCGAACCTTCGCCCTTTCGGGCGCTTGCTCTCTCGAGTTACCCCGCTTGTCTCTGGTAGGTGGGCATACCATAGCGCGGAATAAACCCAGGTCAAGCGGAAAAACGAAATCCACAGGGTTTTCCACTGCTGTGAGTAGAAATCCCCAAAAAACCTGGATTTAACCACAGGCATAAGCCCGATTTGGAGCTTGAATCGACCCTCACGACCACATCCCGCGCGCCACAAGAACGTCACGCAACACGGTGGGCCGGTCGGTCATGATGCCGTCCACCCCCATCTCGAGGAGTCGGTGCATCTCGTCGGCATCGTCGATGGTCCACACG
>JAPPKI010000494.1 GCA_028820035.1 bacterium
CCTTCCATGTGATCGCCCCGTCGCTTCCTGGCTACGGCTTTTCGGGGCCAACCGCCGACCGGGGATGGGACACCGTCCGCACTGCCAAGGCATTTTCCGAGCTGATGGGACGTTTGGGATACGACCGCTACGGGGCCCAGGGGGGTGATTGGGGCTCGATGGTCTCCCAGAACATTGGGCGCTGTGACCCCGAACACTGCGAGGCCGTCCATGTGAACTTCTTGTTCGCCACGGCACCAGAGGATGGGCCCGGCGAGCTCACCGAGGCCGAGCAGGCCGGGTTGGGCCGTGCCAACCTCTATTTCACCGAGGGCGCGGGCTATATGCAGATCCAGAGCACCAAGCCCCAGACTCTGGCCTATGGCCTGACCGACTCCGCCGTCGGGCAGCTGGCCTGGATAGCCGAGAAATTCCTGGCCTGGACCGACAACGACGGCACCATCGAATCGGCGGTGAGCCGGGATCGACTCCTCACCAACATCTCCCTGTACTGGTTCACAGCCACCGGAGGATCGTCGGCCCGCATGTACTACGAGACGTTGCGCCCTGGTGCAGCCGGATTGGGCGGCCCTCTCAGCACCCCTCTGGGGATGGCCAGCTTTCCCATGGAGATCATGCAGGCCCCCCGGCGCTGGTTGGAGGACAACTACAACATCGTCCACTGGTCCGACATGGCCGAGGGAGGGCACTTCGCCGCCATGGAGGAACCCGAAGCGCTGGCGCAAGACATCCGCGAGTTCTTCCGACGCTTTCGGTAGTAATACATAACTATGAGGATGCCGTCGCTGCCTCAGGGATTGGCTGCCGGTGCGGCCCGAGGTGCAGGACGGCTGTCCCAGAAGCTCGGACGGGGCGGAGGCACCACCATTCCCGGTCTACTGCTCAATCGATTGCGACCGGAGGCCACCGCAGAGATGGCCCTGGCCGTCCCCGGCGGCGTGATCCTCCTTTCGGGAACCAACGGCAAGACCACCACCGCCCGGCTGGTTCGGGCCGCCCTCGACGCTTCGGGAACTCGAGTGGTGGCCAACACCGCCGGCTCCAATCTGGAGCGGGGGGTGGCCACCGCACTGCTCAACGCCGAAGGGGCCGAAGTAGCCCTGTTCGAAGTGGACGAAGCCGCTCTGCCGGGGCTGATTGCCCAGACCAGGCCGCGAATAGTCACCCTGATGAACCTGTTCCGGGACCAGCTCGACCGCTACGGCGAACTCGAACACCTGGTGGACCGCTGGCGGGACGCAGTGGCCGAACTCGACCCAGCCGCAACCGTGATCTACAACGCCGACGATCCTGCGGTGGCTGAAATTGCCGCCCGGCACCCCAACTCCGTGTCATACGGCATCGAAGACCCCCGAGTGGGCCGTGACCGCCTGCCTCACGCGGCCGATACCACCGAATGCCGCCACTGCGGCGCCTCGCTGCACTACGAAATGGTCACCATCGCCCACCTCGGCCGTTGGTCCTGTTCGGAGTGCGGTTTGGCCCGGGTCCAGCCTGATGTAAGAGCCACCCGGGTGGAGTTGCACGGGTTGGACGGCCAGCGGCTGGCCATCGCCACCCCTCAGGGCCCGATTGAGCTGTCGCTGCGATTGCCGGGCATGCACAACTCCTACAACGCCCTCGCCGCCACCGCCACCGCGGTCGCCCTCAGCCTGACCCCAGAAACCATCGGCCCCGCGCTGGCCAAGCGGGAGGCTGCGTTCGGACGGGCCGAGCGCACCCAGATCGACAAGGTCAAAGTGACCACGCTGCTTGCCAAGAACCCGGCCGGGGCCAACGAGAACATTCGCACCATGTTGCTGGAAGACCACCCCCTGCACCTGTTGGTACTGCTCAACGATCGCACCGCCGACGGGCAAGACATTTCGTGGATCTGGGACGTGGACTACGAGATGCTGCTGGACAGCGACCAGCTGGCGTCGCTTACCGTGAGCGGCGACCGGGCCTACGACATGGCGCTGCGATTCCGCTACGCCGGATTCGAACCCGACCGGTTGTCGGTGGTTCCCTCGGTACCCGCCGCTCTCAACGCCGCTTTGCAGTCCAGCAGTTCCACTGGCGATCTCTACGTGCTCCCCACCTACACCGCCCTGCTCGAGTTCCAGGCTGTGCTGGCCGACCGAGGGCTCGTCCCCTCCTTCTGGGAGGATCGATGAGCATCGGCCAGCCCACCGTCAGGCTCTGCCACCTGTACCCGGAACACCTGAATATCTATGCCGACCGGGGGAACATCGCTGTGTTCCAACGCCGCCTGGAATGGCGGGCGCTGTCCCTGGAGGTGGTCGAAGTCGGGCTTGGTGATCCCATCCCCAGCGATTGCCATCTCTACTACCTGGGCGGTGGCCAAGACCGCGACCAGATGCTGGTGGCCGATGACCTGGTCCAGAAGGCCAATCCACTGCGCCACGCTGCCCACGACGGCGCCGTCGTGTTGGGAGTGTGCGGCGGCTACCAGCTCTTGGGACACTGCTATTCCGGCGCCGACGGCCGGTCAATGCCCGGCATCGGGCTGTTGGACTTGGAGACCACTGCGGGAAGCAGCCGCCTCATCGGTGACGTCGTGCTGGACGTGACCCTGGGCGGTCAGACCCGCACGGTGGTCGGCTACGAGAACCATGCCGGACGCACCCATCTGGGCGGGGGGTGTACGCCTCTTGGCCACGTGCGCCGGGGGCACGGCAACAACGGGGACGACGGCTGTGAGGGGGCGGTGGCCGGTCGGTGCCTCGGCACGTACTTGCACGGACCGCTCCTGCCCAAGAACCCCTGGATGGCCGATACTCTGCTGGGCTGGGCTCTGGAGCACGCCGGCTTTGGGGTGGACTTGGAGCCTCTGGACGACGGACTTGAATCGGCAGCCCACGGGGCGGCCGCCACCAGAGCAGGACGAAAGCGATGAGCGACCACTCCACTATTCCCCGCCCGGTCATCGTCGACACAGACCCTGGCCAAGACGACGCCATCGCCATCCTGGCCGCATTGGCCTCCCCCGAACTCGAGGTGCTGGGCATCACCGCGGTGGCCGGAAACGTGCCTTTGGACCTGACCGCCCGCAACGCCCTCATCCTGGTGGAGCTGGCTGGTCGCCCCGACGTCCCCGTGTTCGCCGGCTGCGATCGCCCGCTGCGCCGGGATCTGGTGACCGCTGAGCACGTCCACGGCAAAACCGGCATCGACGGTGCTGACCTGCCCGATCCCGTTACTCCACTGCAACCTCAGCACGCGGTGGACTGGATGATCGAGACGCTCCTGGCCGCTGGGGAGCGGGAGATCACCATTTGCCCGGTGGGGCCGATGACCAATGTGGCCACTGTGCTGGAGACCGCCCCGGAGGCGGCCAAGCACATTCGGGAGATCGTGTGTATGGGTGGCGGGTTCTTCGGCGGGGGCAACACCACCCCTACCGCGGAGTTCAACGTGTTCGTAGACCCCGACGCCGCTCAGATCGTCCTCCACTGCGGTGCCCCGGTCACCATGCTCCCCCTTGACGTAACCCACAAGGCGCTGATGACCGACGCCTGGATAAACCAAGTGCGGGCCCTGGGCACCCGTACCGGGGCAGCCGCCGCGGGAATGCTGGACTTCTACGAGCGCTTCGACGTGGACAAATACGGCACCTTCGGCGGTCCTCTGCACGATCCCAACGTGATCGCCTACCTACTGCGCCCGCACCTCTACGGCGGGCGCCACTGCAACGTGGAGGTGGAGACCCAATCCCCTCTCACTATGGGCATGACCGTGGTGGATTGGTGGGACGTCACCGATCGGCCGTCCAACTGCCAGTTCATCACCGAAGTGGACTCTGACGGCTTCTACGCCCTGCTCTTGGACCTCCTCGCCCGCCTTCCATAGCCGCGGACAGGGTCAGTAGGTGCTGACTGTCAGCGCTTCGATCTCGGCGTCGTCGTAGCCCAGCTCGACGAGAATCTCCTGCGTGTGGTGACCAGGGTGGACGGGACCGGCGCCCACCGCAGCCGGGGTGGCAGAGAAGGTGAGGGGAAGTCGCAGCACCGCCAGCTCCCCGCCATCGGGGTCGGGAACCATCGAGAAGATGTTCAGGTGCTCCACTTGAGGGTCGGCAAACGTCTCGTCAACCGCCAGCACCGGTCCGCAAGGGCACCCCGCGGCGTTGAGCCGCTCCACCCATTCGGCGGTGGTGGCGGTGGCCAAGCGCTGCTCGATGATCTCATCCAGTTCGATGCGGTGGGCCGTGCGGGCGTTGCGGTCGGCGAATCGGGGATCGGCCACCAGCTCCGGAGCGCCCAGCGCCTCGGCGAAGGTCTCCCACCGGGACATTGGGGCCACGTTGACGTGCCCATCGGCGGTGGCGAACATGCCCATCGGAACGATGGTGGGATGGTTGTTGCCCTCCTGGGGCGGGACCTCGCCGTCGGTCAGCCAGCGCACCGCCTGGAAGTCCATGAAGTTGATGGCCGCTTCCAGCAGCGACGTGTGGACCCACTGGCCCCTCCCAGTGCGCTCCCGCGCCAACAGCGCGGCCAGCACCCCCTGGGTGAGGAACGTTCCTGCCGCCGTGTCGGAGATGGCAATCCCCACCCGCCAGGGCCCGCTCCCCGGTGGACCGGTCACGCTCATCAGCCCGCTCAGCCCTTGGGCGATCTGGTCTACCCCAGGACGGTTGGCATACGGCCCTTCTTGTCCGAACCCCGAAAGGCTGGCGTAAACCAACCGAGGGTTGCGGGCCGACAACACCTCGTATCCAATGCCCAGGCGGTCTTTCACCGCTGGCCGATAGTTCTCTACCACCACGTCAGCCCGATCAGTCAGCCGGAAAAACGCCTCCCGGGCCCGGTCGTCGGTCAAGTCCAGACCCATCGACCGCTTGTTGCGCTGAAGGTTGTAGGTGTCGGATCCGCCCAGGGAATAGGGACTGGGCTCGACGACGCGGATCACCTCAGCCCCCATGTCGGCCAGCTGTCGGGTGCATGTCGGGCCGGCTCGGGCCCTGGTGAGATCGACCACCTGAAGGCCGGCCAGCGGCCCATTTCCGGCTTCGGCTCGGTCGTATAGGGCCATCGTGCTACTACTACCCCATGGGCCAGACTGTGGACACCGGAACCGACAAGCTGATCGCCGATATCGAGGGCGCGGTCGGCCGCATTGTGTTCAACAATCCTGAGCGGCACAACGCCATCACCACCGACATGTTCGCGGCGCTGGCCGCCGTTGTCGACGCCTACGAGCAAGACCCGGAAATCCGGGTGGTGGTCATCTCCGGTGCGGGAGACCGGGCGTTCGCCTCTGGCGCCGACATCGGAAGCCTGGACTCCGCTCGGGGACCGAGCAGCGACCCCTCACCCGACGATGCCCGCACCAGCCGGGGACCGGCCGCGCTGGGTCGACTGACCAAGCCACTGATTGCCGCGGTAAACGGGTACTGCCTCGGAGGGGGGCTGCTGGTGGCCCTCCACGCCGATCTGCTGGTGGCCACCGACCGCTCGCAGTTCGGCATCCCCGCGGCCCGTCTGGGAGTGGGTTATCCCATCGAGGGCGTCGAGCAGCTTGTGGACCGGGTGGGCGATGCCAACGCGGCGCGCATCTTGATGACCGGGGACCGGATCAGCGCTGAGGAGGCAGCCCGCATGGACCTCGCCCACTCGGTGGTGCCCGCCGACGAGCTCGACCACGAAGTCGGCAAGCTCTGCTCCCGCCTGGTGGCCAATGCCCCGCTTACCCTGCGGGCGGTAAAGCTGTCCATCGCCGCAGCCACTGGCCGGGGCGATCGCCAAGAAGCCCTGAATGCCATCTCCGACTGTTGGGCCAGCGAGGATTTTGCCGAGGGACGGGCCGCTTTCGCCGAGCACCGCGACCCCCGTTTTCAGGGGCGTTGAGCGTAAAATCCAACCACTAGAGCTATGTCCACAGTTGCCGCCTTCTTCGTCTTTCTTCTGATCATGCTGGCGCTGGCCACCTTGGCCATCATCTTGGATTGGATGGGCAAGCCCATCCGCCGCTCCTTTCGACCCCGTACCACCGGCACGCCGGCCTGGCTGATGATTGACGCCCCCATGCCTCCTGAGGTTCCCGACACCACTTCAGCGCCGAGTGCTCGCAGTGATCTACCGGCGCTCCCCGCCGAATCCACCACCATCCAACAGCCGGAGGTTCCACTTGGGCCTTTCGAAGAGCAGCACACCGAGTATCCCGCTCCCGACCCTGCCCCACAGCCAGAGGAGCCAACGTCGTCGGGACCTTGGCAGGCGGGTGAATCCATCTTCAAGCTCACCCCTCGGGGTACCCCGCCGTCGATCACCGCGGTGCGCCGTCGCTACTGGAAGAACCTGTCCGAGCGTCGATCCTCAGCGGTGTTCGGCGAGGACAATCGGACTCTGATGGCCGTCGGCCAAGCCCCCCAGCGCTTCAATCCCCGAACCGGCACTATTGAGGAGCTAGACCTCCCCGAGTCCATGCTGCGGTACTGCTGGGCCACCAAGCGCAAGCCCACCCCCACCTGGGGAGACAGGGGGCTCGACCCCTTCGCCCAACCATGAGTGCCACCCCCACGCTCAGCGATCAATTTGCTGACGGGGCCGAGACCGTGGTGCACCGGGGGCGAGACGTCCGGCCGCTGCTGCGGTTGGCGGTGTCGGAGGGCACCAGGGTGCGGATAGAGCGGATCGCCGCCCGCCCCGACCGCCGCCAAGCCCTCAAGCTGGCCGCAGTAAACGGTCTCCTCGAGGCCAATGAGGCTGTCTCCGAGACCATTTCGCTGTGGTCCGACACCAGTCCGGCAGAGGTGGAGCTAACCGTGCTCGGGGCCCAGGTCCGGCGCTTGGAGGTGTGGAACGCGTGGGATCTGGGCGGACTGGAAACGGCGTGGCTGGGCAATGCCGGAATGATCGTGGAAACCGATGAGCGGCACTTGGCCCTGCACTGCAGCGACGGCCTCGGCCCGCCCAGCTTCACCGATCTGCAAATCCACCTTTCGGTGGCTCAGCCGGGCTGATTCGCGGCAAGCTTAGACATGGCCATTTCGCTCGACGATCTCACTGCTGACACCTCTTTCACCCAGCACGTCAAGGGCCAGGTCACCTTCTTGCCCGAGCCTGAGCGAGCCGACCGGTGGACGCCGATGATCTCAGTGGACGACCACATCGTGGAGCCCCCCGAGGCCTTTGTCGACCGATTCCCAGCCAAATATGCCGACGACGCTCCCCGGGTGGCCACCCTCGACGACGGATCGGAAACCTGGCTGTATGCCGGGCACTCGCTGCCCAACGTGGGGTTCAACGCGGTGGTGGGCCGGCCAGTCAGCGAGTACAGCTTCGAACCCACCCGCTTCGAAGACATGCGCCGGGGCTCATGGGACATCGACGCGCGGATTGCCGACATGGACCTCAACGGGGTCTACGCCTCGCTGTGCTTCCCGTCGTTTCTGCCCGGCTTCTGCGGCCAGCGATTCCAGCAGCTGACCGACGACCCCGACTTGGCCCTGGCCGCGGTGAGGGCTTGGAACGATTGGAATATCGAGGAGTGGTCGGGGGCCTACCCCGACCGCATGATCCCGTGCCAGATCACCTACTTCCTCGACCCCGAGGTGGGCGCGGCCGAGGTGTACCGCAATGCCGAGCGGGGCTACCGAGCCATCAGCTTCTCCGAGGCCCCCCACTCTTTGGGGTTCCCCTCACTGCACTCCGGCCACTGGGATCCGATCATGGCCGCCTGCGAGGAGACCGAGACGGTGGTGTGCCTGCACGTGGGCTCATCGGGCGCCTCGCCGGCCACCTCCCCCGACGCCCCCTCCGACACCGTGGGGGTGCTGTTCTTCGGCTACGCCATGTTCGCCGCAGTGGATTGGCTCTACTCCAAGATCCCGGTGCGATTCCCCAACATCAAGATCGCCCTCAGCGAGGGCGGCCTGGGCTGGGTGGCCGGACTGTTGGACCGCCTCGAGCATGTCCGCAAGTACGACTCCATGTACGGCACTTGGAACGATGTGGAGCTCTCCCCCGCCGACACCTTGCGCCGCAACTTCTGGTTCTGCGCCATCGACGACCCCTCGGCCTTCGACCAGCGCCACTACATGGGCCTGGAGAACCTGATGGTGGAGTCCGACTACCCCCACGCCGACTCCACCTGGCCCAACACCCAGGAGCTGCTCCGCCAACAGCTCAGCGGCATCCCCGCCGACGAAGTGGCCCGCAT
>JAPPKI010000229.1 GCA_028820035.1 bacterium
CGGGCAGCGACCGGGTGCTGGCCGCCATGCACCGGGGCTACACCGCCGAGCGGTATCTGGAGCGGCTGCGGGCCGCCCGGGAGGCGGTGGACGACTTGGCCGTGTCCACCGACATCATCGTGGGCTTTCCCGGCGAGACCGAGGACGACTTCGAGGAGACCCTGCTGGTGGCCGCCGAGGCGGAATACGACTCGGCGTTCACCTTCGTGTACTCGCCCCGCCCCGGCACCGAGGCCGCCGAGATGGCCGACCAGTTCTGCGACCCCGAAGAGGTGCGGAACCGCTTCGAGCGGCTCCGGGCGGTGGTGGACCGCTCCAGCCGCCGGGGCAACCAGGCCCGGGTTGGCCGACGCGAAGAAGTAGTGGTGGAGGGACCGTCGAAGAAAGACGCCAGCGTTCTCACTGGCCGGACCCGCCAGAACCGCCTAGTCCACTTCCCCTCACCCCAGAAGCTGAAGCCGGGCACCTTCGCCACCGTGGACGTGACCGAGGCCGGAGCGCACCACCTGCGGGGAGAGCTGGCCGAGGTGACCGCTCCGCCCCGGTGGCGCACCCGAATTCCGGTGGCCGCGCTCTGAGCAGTTTTCCGCCTTCCGGTGGCCGCGCTCTGAGCAGTTTTCCGCCTTCCGGTGGCCGCGCTCTGAGCAGTTTTCCGCCTTCCGGTGCTAGTGGCGCGCCGAGCGCGCTGGCTGTCGTGGGAGTCACCGCTACCGGCAAGTCGGCAGTGGGCGTGGCCATCGCCCGCCGTCTTCGAGATGCCGAGATCATCTCGGTGGACTCCATGCAGGTGTATCGGGAAATGGACATCGGCACCGACAAGCCTTCCGCCGCGGTGCAAGCCGAGGTGCCCCACCACCTCATCGACGTGGCCGACCCGTCCGAGGACTACTCCCTGACGAGGTTCCAAGCCGCAGCCCGCCAGGCCCGGGCCGACATCGCCGACCGATGCCGGACTGCGGTGCTGGTGGGGGGCACCGGGCTCTACCACCGGGCGGTGGTCGACGAACTGGAGATTCCCGGCCGCTATCCCGAGACGACGGCCTCTCTGGAGAACGAGCCCGACACCGAAGCCCTGCACCGCCGCTTGGCCGAGCTCGACCCTTTGGCCGCCTCTCGCATGGAGCCCACCAACCGCCGGAGGATCATGCGGGCACTGGAGGTGACGCTGGGAAGCGGCCGCCCGTTCTCCTCCTATGGGCCGGGCCTGGGCCAGTATCCGCCATGTGACATTGCCCAGATCGGTCTGTCGCTATCGAGGGCCGAGATCGACCGCCGCATCGAGCAGCGCTACCACCAGCAGATGGAGGCCGGGTTTTTGGCCGAAGTGGAGGCGCTGGCGAACCGACGGCCGCCGCTGTCGCGCACCGCGTCGCAGGCCCTGGGCTATAGGGAGCTCCTAGGGCATGTCAACGGCGAGATGTCGCTGGACGAGGCGGTGGCCCTCGCCGTTGCCCGCACCCGGAAATTCGCCCGCCGCCAAGAGCGCTGGTTTCGACGCGACCCGCGCATCGTTTGGCTAGACGCCGACGGAGACGCTGAGGCGCTGGCCGACGAGGCGCTCTCGGTTCTGACAGAGCACAGATCCCCGAGCTGAGGTCGAAATGGTGCGCGGTGCAGGGCCCAGAACTTGTCAGACTGGGACGATGCAGCTGGCCAAGCACCACGGCTTGGGAAACGACTTTCTGATCGCGTTGGCCGACGCGCTGCCCGCCGACGCCCCCGCGACGGCCGAAGCCGCATGCCACCGCACCCGCGGCGTGGGGGCCGACGGGCTCATTTTCGGCCTGCCCGGCGATGCCGGTGCGGGCACCGATGCAAACATGGTGCTGTTCAACGCCGATGGGACCCGGGCCGAGATGAGCGGCAACGGCATCCGCTGCTTGGCCCAGGCGGTTGTCAGGCGAGACGCCCTCGGCTCCAACCGTGATCTGTCCATAGGCACCGATGCCGGGATTCGAGCCGTGAGCGTTGAACCCACCGAAGATCCCACCGTGGTCCAGGTTCGAGTCGACATGGGGTTGATCGGCCCCGGCCCCGATCTGGAGGAAGGCGAGGTCGTCCAATACCTCCGCAATCACGGCTTCGCCGATCACTTCTCCTCCGCAGACGTGGGCAATCCCCATCTCGTGGTGGCGGTCCACGACGTGCACCAGATCGATGTGGCCAGGAACGGGTCTGAGCTGTCCCGCCTGGCGGGGGGGATCAATGTGGAGTTCATAGGTGCCACCGCCGGGGGAATCGAGATGCGAGTGTGGGAACGAGGGGTCGGGGTGACCGAGGCCTGCGGGACCGGAGCATGCGCTGCCGCCCATGCAGCTCACCGCTGGGGTTTGACCGGTACGGTTGTCCAGGTGTCTATGCCCGGTGGCGACGTGACGGTGGAGCTGGGCGAAACCGCGGTTCTGATCGGGCCAGCGGCTTTCATCGCGGCGGTTGAATATGGCTGACAGCGAGACCCACCGGGGCGGATTCGGCACCCACGGTGGGGAGTCGGGAGCGTTCATCGAGCGTACCTTCCGAGAGAAGATCGTGCTGGTGGGCGTCACTCTCGACGGCGCCGACCCGGCCCGCACCGATGCAGCACTCGACGAATTGGCCCAGCTCATCGACACTGCCGGGGCCGACGAGATGGGTCGCCTGGTCCAGCGCCGCCGAGCTCCCGATCCCTCCACCTACATCGGCAAAGGCAAGGTTGACGAGATCCTCGAATTGTGCGAAGAGGTGGACGCCGACACCGTGGTGTTCGACGATGAGTTGAGCCCAGCCCAGCAGTTCAACCTGGAGAAGATCCTTGGCCGCACCGCCATCGACCGCACCGCGGTGATCCTCGACATCTTCGCCCAGAACGCCAGCAGCCAAGAGGGAAAGGCCCAAGTGGAGCTGGCTCAGCTCCGCTACCGGCTGCCCCGCCTGCGCCGGGGCCGGGCATTCAGCCAGCAAGCCGGTGGGATCGGCACCAGGGGACCGGGCGAAACCCAGTTGGAAGTGGACCGGCGGCGCATCCAGCGGCGCATCCACAAGCTGGAGGCCCAACTCCGCGACATCTCCAAGAACCGCAGCGTGCAGAGTCGCAGCCGCCGCCGCTCGGCCCAGAGCACGGTGGCCATCGTGGGCTACACCAACGCGGGCAAGTCCCGGCTGCTCAACTTGCTCACCGACTCCGAAGTGCTGGTACAAAACCGGCTGTTCGCCACCCTCGACGCCGCCACCCGCCGACTCGAGCTACCGGGCGGGGAGCGGGTGCTGCTCACCGACACCGTCGGATTCATCCAAAAGCTGCCCCACCAACTGGTGGAGGCGTTCCGCTCCACGCTCAATGTCGTTGCTGAGGCGGATCTGCTGCTGCACGTAGTGGATGCCTCTGGACCCGACCCCGACAGCCACATTGCCGCGGTGCGCCAAGTGCTGCGGGAGATCGGCGCGGGCGCGGTTCCCGAGCTGCTGGTGTACAACAAGTGCGACCTGCTGGCCGGACGGGACATTCCGTTGGGCGCCGACAAGGACGCCATCGTGGTCTCGGCTGCCACCGGCGAGGGGACCGACAAGCTGCTGGCCGCGATGGCCGATGAGCTGCGCTCCAGTGGGCTCATCGTGGAGCTGGTGGTGCCTTACGCCCGAGGCGAGGTGCTGGCCGCGGTTCAGCGAGCCGGCCATGTGCTGACCACGGAGAACGAAGAAGACGGTTACCGGATCCAGGCCCGCCTCGATGAGGCGTCGGCGGCTCGGCTCTCAGAGTGGGTGGTGGGGTAGTGGACGGATTCGTTCCCCCGCCGTACCCCTACGACCGTCTCGAAGAGCTGCGAGCGGTGGCCGACGGCTTCGACGGCGGCTGCGTCAACTTGTCGGTGGGCGCACCTTCCGATCCACCTTCGGCGGAAGTGGTGGCTGCACTCTCGGCCTCCGACAGCGAGCGGGGCTATCCGGCCTCCATAGGGTCGCCTGCCTACCGGGAGGCCGCGCTGGACTGGCTGTCCCGACGGTTCGGTATCGACGCCGCCGGTGCGGCGGTGGCGGCCTGCGTGGGCACCAAGGAGTTGGTGGCCTCGGTGCCCCACTACCTGCGGTTGCGCGATCCCAGTCGCGACACCGTTCTGTATCCGGCGGTCTCCTACCCCACCTACGCCATGGGGGCTGCGCTGGCTGGCTGCCGGGCGGTTCCCGTGCCGCTCGACCACCAGTGGCGCATCGATCTCGGCGCGGTGGACGCCGACGACATCGCCCGTTCGCTGTGTTTGTGGGTGAACTCGCCGGGCAACCCCACCGGCGCCATCGACGATCTGGTCGCCGCGGTGGAGTGGGGCCGCCATCACGGCGTACCGGTGCTCAGCGACGAGTGCTACATCGAGTTCATCTGGGATGAGGCCGCCCGAACCGCCGAGGCCAGCGTCCTCAGCGCAGGGTCCGAAGGGGTGGTGGCGGTGCATTCGCTGTCCAAGCGGTCGAACCTGGCCGGAATGCGGGCCGGCTTCTACGTCGGCGATCCCGTTCTGGTGGGCTACCTGTCGGAGGTCCGCAAGCACGCTGGGATGATGGTCCCCGGCCCGGTGCAGGCCGCCGCAGTGGCGGCATTCGACGACGACCGCCACGTAGACGCCCAGCGGGACATCTACCGCTCTCGGCTGGCCCGCCTCCGCGAACTGCTGGTCCCCTACGCCCCCGATGTGGGCCTGCCCGGCGGCGGTCTGTACTTGTGGGCGGCGTCGCCCGACGGCGACGGCTGGTCGCTGTCCCGACGGGTGGCCGAGGAGCTGGGCGCACTGATCAGCCCTGGCGAGTTCTACGGGCCTCAGGGGGCTGCCTACGCCCGAGTGGCTGCGGTGGCCCCTGATGCCCAAATCGACCTGCTTGAACAGCGAGTGGCTGCCCGGTGCGGCGATACCGTGAGGAAGTGAGCACTCAGATGACCGATCTGCAAGCCCGTATCGAGGCGCTGTGGGCCGACCGGACGCCGATCACCGACGGCGATCCCGAGGCCCGGGCTGCGGTGGAAGAGGCCATTCACCTGCTGGACACTGGCGCGGCCCGGGTGGCCGAGGTGAACGGCCAGGGCGAGGTGGTCGTGAATCAATGGCTCAAGCAGGCCATCCTGCTGCTGTTCTCCATGGCCGAAATGGAGACCATGGAGCTGGGGCCGTTCGAATACGCCGACAAGATCCCCCTCAAGACCGACTATCAAGCTGCCGGCGTTCGGGTGGTGCCGGGAGCGTCGGCCCGTTGGGGCTCGTTCTTGGACCGGGGCGTGATCATGATGCCCAGCTACGTGAACATCGGGGCCCGGGTGGGGGCCAACACCATGGTCGACACCTGGGCCACGGTGGGGTCGTGCGCCCAGATCGGCGCCAACGTGCATCTCTCGGGCGGGGTGGGCATCGGAGGGGTGCTGGAGCCCCCTCAAGCCGCCCCGGTCATCGTGGGAGACGACTGTCTGGTGGGCAGCCGCTGCATCGTGGCCGAGGGCGCCCAGCTTGGCGACGGCGTGGTGCTGGGCGCCGGGTGCGTGCTTACTGGGTCGATCCCGGTGATCGACTCCGCTACCGGCGAGGAGTTGGGCCGCGGCTCGGTTCCTGCTTGGTCGGTGGCGGTGTCGGCCACCCGATCTCGGGAGTTCGGCGGGGGGACATTCGGGCTGCCCTGCGTGTTGGTGATCAAGCATCTCGAGCCCGGCGAGCGCCACGACAAGGCCCAGTTAAACGATGTACTGCGCGAGCATGGCGCAGCCACTTAGGCATGGGTTATCCACAGGCAGGCCTCTTCATCGGGTCCACGGCGTCCATCTCGGCCAAAATCGTCGACGGGACAGGCCATGAGCGCTGATCTGCTGGCCAAAACAGCCGAGCTGATCGATGTCGCCTCGGTGTCCTACAACGAGGGTGCCATCGCCAGTCTCATCGAGGAGGAGTTGCGGGCGGTGCCCGGCCTCACCGTGGATCGCGTGGGCGACAATGTGGTGGCCCGGACCGATTTGGGCCGACCCCAGCGGGTGCTGATCGGCGGCCACAGCGACACCGTGCCCCCCAACGACAACGCGGTGGCCCGCATCGAGGGCGATGTGCTGTGGGGCCTCGGAGCCGCGGACATGAAGTCGGCGTTGGCGGTGATGCTGGAGTTGGCCGCCACGGTGGCTGAGCCTGAGGTGGATGTGACGTGGCTGTTCTACGCCCGCGAGGAAGTGAGGGTGGCCGACAGCGGACTGCGGGAGCTGTTCGATGTCCGTCCCGACCTGCTGGCCGCCGACGTGGCTCTTCTGGGCGAGCCCACTGGGGGAGCGGTGGAGGCCGGATGCCAGGGATCGATGCGGGCGGTGGTGACGCTGGCCGGCGCTCGAGCCCACACCGCCCGACCCTGGATGGGGGTCAACGCCATCCATCGGCTTGGATCGGTGCTCCAACTGGCCGAGGCATACGAACCCCGCACGCCGGTGATCGACGGCTGCCAATTCCGGGAGTCGCTTCAGGCGGTGGCGGTGGAGGGCGGCGTGGCTGGAAACGTTGTGCCTGACCGGGCCGAGGTGACGCTGGGCTATCGCTACGCTCCCGATCGCAGTCCCGCCGAAGCCGAGGACATTCTGCGAGAGATGTTGGCACCTGTATTGGGCGATGACGATGGCTTCGAGGTTACCGAGCACGCACCGGCCGCCCCACCGGGGTTGGGCCACCCGGTGCTGCAACGGCTGATCGCCGAGCACGACCTGGAGATCAAGTCCAAGCTGGGATGGACCGACGTGGCCTTCTTCGCTGAGCGGGGCATCCCCGCGGCCAACTTCGGTCCCGGAGAATCGACCTTGGCCCACACTGCCGAGGAGCGGGTGGACAGGGCCGCGGTGGAGGCCTACCGAAGCGTTCTCGAATCGTTGCTCACCACCACTTGAAATACGCGGCTGAAATTTGCGAAACCGCAGATAGACAACTGTTTTCCGGCTAACTGTCACTGCGGTCTGGACAATGGTCACATGGCTTTACCCATGTTTGATCAACCTATGGCCCAGCCCGCTTTGGAGCCCGTCTTGGTATTGGTGTCTGACCACCAACCCGAGCCGCCGGTAACCCGGCGATTGCCGGCCAAGGTGTACTGGTTCCGAAGGGCGCTAGCCGTGTCCGCCTTGTTTCTCGTGCTGTGGGCCAGTTCTTTCCTGGCCGGCAAGCTCCACTGGTCGCTGTCCCCGGAGGCGCCGGCCGCGGGGTTGTCCCAGTCAGAACCGGCCTATGTGATCATGGGTGACACCGCTCTGCCGGTCAGCTCCGACGGCCGATAAGCGGCTCGGGCGCGTCAGCACAGAGTCCGGGTCAGTGGGTGAGGTAGCGGAGAAAGAGAGTGTGGTCTTGAGCCGATACCCGATCCAGCCGCAGACGGTCGAGCCGGGGCGGGGCGCCTCGCGTCATCCGGGATGTGTCACCGCCGGCCAGTCTCGGCGAGATCGTCCAGCACAGCTCGTCCAAGAGCCCGGCGTCCAGAAGCTGCCCGTTGAGGCTGGGACCGCCCTCAGCCAGCACAACATCGGCGCCCGATTGGCCTATCAATCGCAGCACCTCCGCCAAGTCCACTTGGTGGTCGCCCACGCGGTGGACTTCCGCGGCCGCCTCGGCTTGGGCCAAACGGTGGGCAGGCGGATCGGCCACGGTGAACAGCATCGGCGGTGGATGGTCGGCGAACAGCGGCGCGGTGAAGTCCAGATCCAGCGAACCGCTCACCACGGCCAGTCGAGGCCGCGGCGACTGGTTTCGATCCCTTCGGCTGGCGGCGACCTCCGGGCTGGTCTTGGGCGGCCCGTAGCCCTCGCGCCGCACGGTCTCGGCCGCCACCAGAATCACGTCGGCCACCGCCCGGAGGGCCGAGAACACCCGCCGATCCTCGGGGCTCGACAACCCCTCCGACACTCCGTCGGCCGATGTGGCGCCGTCGGCGGAAGTGACCATGTTCAGCATCAGCCAAGGGCGGTTGGGGTGGGGGATGCGGCGGTCGGACGCATAGAGAGCGACCGGATCGATGTCGGAGACGAACCGAGGAAGCAGCTGATCCACCTGCTGCCGACCGTAGCAGGCAGGTCGGTTCGGCATGTCTCCAGATATTCACCTGAAATCCACAGGGAATCCCCCTTATCCTCCTTACCGTCCACAGGCTTCATGCTCTACCGTGACTTACTGCTGCGGTGTGAGTGG
>JAPPKI010000411.1 GCA_028820035.1 bacterium
CAAAGTGGTCGTCGGTCCGATGGACAACAACGTCTATGTCCTCCGCTGCCGCCAAACCGGCGATGCAGTGCTGATCGACGCAGCCAACGAGCACGATCTTCTGCTGGAAATGTGCTCCTCACTCGGGGTCCGAACCGTTCTTGAGACCCACGGGCACTGGGACCACATTCAGGCCATCCCCGCGGTGCGCGACGCCGGTTACGACGTGGGGGTGACCGCCGAAGATGCCGCCATGCTCGACTCCTACGACTACCTGCTCGAGGACGAGTCGGTGATCGAAGTAGGACAACTCCGCCTGCACTGCGTCCACACGCCCGGTCACACGCCGGGGTCGATGTCGTTCCGCTTGGAGGGCTCACCCATCTTTTTCTCGGGCGACACCCTCTTTCCGGGCGGACCCGGGGCCACCGGATTTGAGGGTGGTGACTTTGACACCATCATCAAGTCCATCGACCGGCGGATCTTCTCCCCACTGCCGGCCGACACCATGGTTCTGCCGGGCCACGGCGACCAGACCACCATCGGCACCGAGGCCCCCCATCTTCAAGAGTGGATCGACCGGGGCTGGTAGGCCCGCTCGTGCGTGCGCCTCACGGCTTTCCGGTGATAGGGATGGCACCCCCTCCGGCGTAGACTGATCTGGTGAGCCCCCCCGAGGCCCCGCTGTTTGAGGTCGAAAACCTGCACGTCGCCACGGCGGAAGACGGCATCCCGATCCTGTCGGGCATCGACCTCACCGTTGGGGCCGGTGAAGTACACGCCCTCATGGGGCCCAACGGCTCGGGCAAGTCAACTCTGGCCAGCGCGCTGCTGGCCAGCCCCGAGTACGAGGTGACCGGGGGGCGAATCCGCTTCAAGGGCGATGACATCACCGACTGGCCCGCCGATGTGCGGGGCAAGGCCGGATTGTTCCTGGCCTTTCAGTACCCCCAGGAGTTCCCTGGTGTGTCGGTGATGAACTTCCTGCGCCAGGCGCTGTCGGCCCGCAAGGGCATCGACTTGTCGGTGCTGGAATTGCGGCTGGCGGTGATGGAGTGGATGGAGCGGTTCGACATGGACCCCTCGTTTGCCGACCGCTATCTGAACGACGGGTTCTCCGGCGGCGAGAAGAAGCGCAATGAAGTGCTCCAACTGGCCATTTTGGAGCCGGAGATGGCCATCTTGGATGAGACCGACTCAGGGTTGGATATCGACGCGTTGAAAATCGTGGCCAACGGAGTGCAGGAAGTGCGGACCTCTCGCCCCGAGATGGGGGTGCTGGCCATCACCCACTTCCGCCGACTGCTGGACCATCTGGCCCCCGACCACGTCCACATCCTGATGAACGGGAAGATCGCGGCCAGCGGTGGATTCGAACTGGCCGCGCAGCTCGATGCCGAAGGGTACGAGGCATGGCGCTGACCGACGAAGGCAACCCAGTGGCAGATGGAGCCGAGGCATGGCGCTGACCGACGAAGGCAACCCAGTGGCAGATGGAGCCGAGGCATGGCGCTAGATACTGCTGCTGTTCGCGCCGATTTTCCGATCATGTGCCGAGAGGTGCATGGCCGTCGTCTGGTGTATCTCGACTCGGCCGCCACCTCCCACAAGCCCAGGCCGGTGATCGACGCAGTCACCGACTACTACGAGCGCTTCAACTCCAACGTCCATCGAGGGTCGTACCAGCTGGCGGTGGAGGCTACCGAGGCTTTGGAAGAGGCTCGGAGGAAGGTCGCCAACTTCATCGGAGCCGCTCGGGACTCAGAGATCGTCTTCGCCAAGAACGCCACCGAGGCCATCAACCTGGTGGCCCGGACTTGGGGTCGGGCCAATCTGGGGCCGGGCGACCCGGTGGTGATCACCGAGTTGGAGCACCACGCCAACATCGTGCCCTGGCACATGCTGACCGCCGAGCAGGGCATCGATTTGCGCTGGATTCCCATCCGCAGCGACGGCCACCTCGACTTGAGCGACCTCGACCGCTTGCTCGACGGCGCCCGGCTGGTGAGCGTGGCCGCGGTGTCCAATGTGCTGGGCACCATCAACCCCATCCGGCAACTGGCCGACGCGGCCCACGATGTCGGCGCGCTGATGATGGTGGACGCCAGCCAGTACACCCCTCACCTGCCCACTGATGTGGCGGCGATGGGGGCCGACTTCGTGGCCTTCACCGGCCACAAGATGTGCGGCCCCACGGGAATCGGGGTGCTGTGGGCCAAGTCTGAGCTGCTGGAGGCAATGCCGCCGTTCCTGGGCGGGGGCGAGATGATCCTCAACGTGACCAAGGAGGGCTTCAGTACCGCTGCGGTGCCGTGGAAGTTCGAGGCCGGCACCCCTCCGATCGCCGAGGCGGTCGGGCTGGGAGCGGCGGTGGACTATCTCAATGGGCTGGGAATGGAGCAGGTTCGAGAGCATGAGGTGGCCCTCACCGGTTACGCCCTACGCACCCTGAACCAGCGCTACGGCGACGACATCACCATCCACGGGCCGACCGAGCCAGCTGAGCGGGGCGGGGTGCTGTCGTTCGAGTACAAGGGGATCCATCCCCATGATGTGGCCCAGGTACTGGACCGATCCGGGGTGTGCGTGCGGGCTGGCCACCACTGCGCCAAGCCGCTGATGCGGGTGTTGGGCTGCGCCGCCACCAGTCGGGCCTCGATGTACGTGTACAACGACGAGTCAGACGTCGATGCCCTGGCTGATGCGCTTGGCGAAGCTGACGTCTTCTTTATTGAGTGAAGTATTGAATGAAGAAAGACTGCATACCGCTGAGTCCTCGCCCGTAGACTGTTGAACCGTCGCCATGCCTGATCTTGAAGATCTCTACCGCGAGATCATCCTCGACCACTACCGCAATCCCCGCAATCGGGGGGAGTTGGAAACCCCGCCTGCCGTCCGGGCCGAGGGCTTCAACCCCCTGTGCGGTGATGAGGTGATCATCTATGTGCAAGTGGCCGACGGGGTGATCGAAGACATCAAGTTCGGCGGCCAGGGCTGCTCGATCAGCCAGGCCTCCTCGTCGATGATGTCGGCCGCCGTCAAGGGCCGCACTGTCGAGGAGCTGCAACAGTTCAACCATGCCTTCAGGTCGATGATGTCCATCGAGCCCGACCCCGACGACCCCGCCCCCACTAACGGCAACAGCGCCGATGTCAAGCTCGGCGACCTGGAAGCCCTCAAAGGCGTGGTCAAGTTCCCGGTTCGAATCAAGTGCGCCACTCTGTCGTGGCACACCCTCACCCAAGCCGTCGAAGAGGCCCAAGCCGACTCCTGACTCGGCCAGACCGTCCCATCTTGAACGGTCGTTCAACACTGCTAGATTGGAATCAGTGCTGCGGAAACGCATTCCAATTCACGGCCCAATAAACGGCATCGCGCAATGAACGGGGGGTCTGCCGTGGATATCGGACAGGGTTGGCACCCTGACCCCGGCGTTTCGCTCTCCCTTCACTCCGATGCCTACACCAAGAAGCGGTGGTTCGACGCAGACCAATCGGTAATCATCAGTCGAACCTGGCAGTGGATCTGTCATGGCGAGAAGCTCCGCGAACAAGGCAGCTTTGTGGCCGAAGCCATTGCCGGGCAGCCTATTTTCGCCGTCCGCGGTCTCGATGGGGAGCTACGGGCGTTCTACAACGTGTGCCAGCACCGGGCCCACGAGCTTGTCGAGGGCGAAGGCCAGCTGAAGAACCTGGTCTGCCCCTATCACGGCTGGTCGTATGACTTGTCGGGCCAGCTTCAAGCCGCTCGCCACACCAATCACCTCATCGACTTCAACACCGATCAGGTCTGCCTCGACCCGGTGCAGATCACCGAGTTCGGCGGGTTCGTGTACGTCAACCTCGACCCCGAGGCCGCTCCCCTTCAGGAGCAGTCGGGCGACCTGGGGGCCGAGATCGCCCGCTGGGCCTCGGATGTGGAGCAGCTCACTCACGCGCATCGCCTCTCCTACAAGATCAACAGCAATTGGAAGAACGTGGTGGACAACTTCTTGGAGTGCTACCACTGCCACATCGCCCACAAGGACTTCGTGTCGCTGGTGGACATGGACACCTATGTGGTGACCACCCACGGCATCTACTCCAGCCACATGGCCGAAGCCGGCAAATCCGCCAATACCGCCTACGACGTGAGCAAGGCCACGGTGACCGACCACGCGGTGTGGTGGCTGTGGCCCAACACCTGCATGATGCGATACCCCGGGCGAGGCAACTTCATCGTGTTGAAGATCATCCCCGCTGGTCCCGACCTCACTTATGAGACCTATGACTTCTTCTTGGAGACCGCCGAGCCCAACGAGGCGGAATTGGAGTCGATCCGCTATCTCGACGAGGTGCTCCAGGTGGAAGACATCAACTTGGTGGAAAGCGTGCAGCGGGGCATGTCCACTCCGGCGTTCCAGCAGGGGCGCATTGTCAACGACCCGAGCGGGTCGGGGCTGTCTGAGCATGCCGTCCATCACTTCCACGGACTCGTGCTGAACGCTTACAGGGGAGTCAATTCATGACTGGAACGTTGGAAGGACGGGTCGCCTTGGTGACCGGCGGTCGGGGTGGGACGGGTCGGGCCGTCTGCCGCCGCTTCGTTGACGAGGGTGCCCACGTTTACGCCGCCGGACTCAGCGACGACGGAGGTGTGGAAGGCGAGCCCCTGGCTGGGGAATTCCTACGGTTCGATGTCACCTCCGAAGACGAGGTCATCGCCGGCATCGCTGCCATTGAGTCGGCTCGGGATCGCCTCGACATCGTGGTCAACGCGGCCGGCATCGAGATCGAGAAGACCGTCGAAGACACGTCGCTCGAGGAGTGGGATCGCATCTTCGCCATCAATGTGACCGGAACGTTCCTGACCTCGAAGCACGCCCTGCCGATGCTGCGCCGGTCAGACCATGCGTCGATCGTGAACTTCGGCTCCTACGACGGCTTCATCGCCGACCCCAAGCTGGCCGCCTATTGCGCCACCAAGGGGGCTGTGCACGCGCTGACCAGGGCGATGGCTTGTGACCATGGTCGTGAGGGCATCCGGGTCAACGCCATCTGTCCCGGCTACATCGACACCCCGATGCTCGAGCAGTTCTACCCCGATCATGTCGATTTAGAGGATGCCCATGCCGAAGCCAGGCGAGTCCACCCGCACGGCACCATCGGCACCCCTACCGACATGGCCAACCTGGTCCACTGGCTCGTCTCCGATGAGGCCCGCTACGCCACCGGCCAGCTGTGGGTGCTCGACGGAGGCCTCTCTGCCCAGATCCAGCAAATGAGATTCTGACCGTGGCCGACACATTGGTCATGGCCGACGAGCGGATCTTGGATGCCACCCTTGCGGTTCTGGCCCGGGAGGGCATCGCCGGTGTCAGCATGCGGGCCGTGGCCCGGGAGGCCGGCGTCGCAGTGGGCCTGGCCAACTACCACTTCGACAACAAGACGGCGCTCATTTGCGCAGCCCTGCGACGGGTAGGCGACCAAGACTTGGAGCTGGTCACTCCCCCACCCAACGCGGATGCCGCCGAACAGCTCCGCTACTGCCTGCAACGAGCCCTCGACCCTGCCTTCCTCGCCCCCGACTACCTGAGCCTGCGGCTCCAGCTCTGGTCACTGGCCGGTGTCGACCCCCAGTTCGCCGACATCAACCAAACCGCCCAGCGCCGCTATCTCGAACAGCTCGCCGAACTCATCGCCGCCGCCCGTCCCGACCTCCCCCGAGCCGACATCGAACGCCGCGCCGCCGACATCCTCATAGAACAAAACGGCGTCTGGCTCACCGCCATCCTCATCCCCGACCGCGCCGCCGCAGACCGAGCCCTCCAACGCTGCGAAACCTTGGCCTTCGACTAAAGCGCCGACGGCACGAGAGTGCAGGTGGACACCTCCAACGCTGCGAAACCTTGGCCTTCGACTAAAGCTGACTCCGGCTGCCTCAAGAAACGCCGAGGAGTTGTAACTGCTATCGCCTACATTCACTCTCCGTGACCCGAGGAGAAGTAGTGATCGTGTCAGGTCCGCCGGGCTCGGGGAAGACGACTGTAAGCGCCGCTCTCGCCACGGGTTATGAGCGAGGTGTCCACCTGGAGTCGGACTGGTTCTATAGGTCCATCCGGTCGGGTTTTGTTGCCCCATGGCTACCGGACGCGCACGGCCAGAATGCCGCGGTAATGGTGGCCGTCGCGGACGCAACGGCAGCATTTGCCGATGCCGGCTATTCGGTTGTGTGGGACGGAATTGTCGGGCCGTGGTTCCTAGATCTAGTTGCCCGACGCCTTGAGGCCCGCGAGATCGGTGTGCAGTATCTCGTCCTGCGACCCGAGCGTGTCACGGCGTCGCAACGAGTGCGGGGGCGTGGGGAGACGCCCGAAACCTCTGGCGCCGAAACCATGTACGACCAGTTCGCCGACCTGGGAAAGTTCGAGCCCCATGTCGTCTCGTCGGACGCACCGGCCGAACAGGTCATCGAGGCATGCAGAGCCGCTCTCGCCGACGGCAGCCTCCATGTGAAACTCGACTCTTGAGCTGCCAACCGCCAGCCGCCGGCCGGTGTCGGTGAAAGCAGGGTTGGCTGAAGACCAGGTCGTTGTCTTGCGGAATCAGCGCCGTGAACGGGAACTGCCTGACTACGGTCTTGTCATCAAAGTGCGAGATGCAAAAGCCGAAGACCATCCGGAGATTCTCGGGATGACCTCGGCGATGAGGCGGCAGCTGGCGGCTTGGGCACCGGGTATTGGAGCACGTCCTTGCCGAGCAGCCTGTGGATGCCTGAGATCGAGGAAACGCCCTCCATCCCCGAACAACGGCCAACTGGGCCAGCACACACCTTTGGAGGAGTTGCATTCGATCCCGCGATCCCTGGAGCACTGGTGGCTCGCGATGAAGACGGCAATTACGCCATCGGCTCTCCCAGCGTCGAACCACCGACCTACGACCCCGGTGGACCGACCTGCGTGGTGGACCAACTCGGCGGTCCTGACCGAGGTGTCGCTCTCGACCTCGCACAATCAACAGCAGCTGCCCGTGGCGATGCCCAGCTTGTTGTGGTGTCGGCCACCGACGATGAAGAGTTTCGATTCGAGCTTGTAGCCCAGAGTTTCCAGCACCAGGTTGTTCTGCTGGCTTGGCAAGGGGCATGACCCGAGCACCTTTGCATATTTTGTGATTGATGTTGCTGTTGTTAGATTATTTCTAAGATTTTTCCTGCTTTCACACGATATTCAGAGGGTTATTGTCACTGGTTGTCGGTATGCTTACAGCTATGAGATTTGCCCTTGACCAGGCCGAATGCACCGGAGCCCGCGACGGCGCAGAAGGTGGTTGCGGGGCTGCGGTTTGTGTCGAGGTGGTGGATGTGGCCGGCCAGTCAGAGGAACGGTTGCGGGCGCGGATCAGTTTGATCGGCCGGGCCGAGTCGAAGCTGGCGGCGATGAAGTCCCAAGCCGTGGCCGAGATGGCCCGCCAGCACGACGCGGTCGCCGCGGAGCGGGTTGTCCGGGAGGAATTGCAGTCCTCCAAGCGGGCCGCCCGCCACGACGTCAAGGCCGCGGAACGGCTGGCCGCGCTGGAGGCCACGTCGGAGGCGTTGGCTGCCGGCGACATCCCCCAAGACCATGCCCGGCTCATCGCCCGGGCCTCCTCCGATGGGCCCATCGACGAACAGGCACTGGTGGATGCGGCCAAAGAGCAGACCTACGACGACTTCGAAAAGACGCTGCGCCGCCAGCAGCAGGATCTGTCCGGCGACGACGGACAGGCCCTCTTAGATCGCCAGAAGCAAAAACGCACAGCCCGCATGTTCAACAGCCGCGACACCGGCATGTTCATCCTCTCTGGGGAGTTCGACCCCACAACCGGCCAGCACATCGCCGCAGTCGTCGCCGAAAAGGAACGCGAGCTGTGGCACCAAGAAGACCCCAAAGCCCGTCGTACCCCCCAACAGCGAATGGCCGACGCGCTGGCCGAACTTATCCTGGAACCGGAAAAGGGCAAGGCCAAAGGCATTGCCCTGGTGCTGGTGGCCGACTACGACGCCACCAGCCGGGAACTGGTCAACGCCCGGTTCT
>JAPPKI010000523.1 GCA_028820035.1 bacterium
CCACAAACGCCAGCGGCACTTCCCCGCTCTCGTCGTCGGGGCGGCCCACCACCGCAGCATCAGTGACCTGCGGATGATCCAACAGCAGCGCCTCCAGCTCAGCGGGGGCCACCTGGAACCCCTTGACCTTGATGAGCTCCTTGAGCCGGTCGACGATGTACACATGGCCGTCGCCGTCGATGCGGGCGATGTCGCCGGTGTGGAGCCAGCCGTCCTGATCCAGAGTCTCGGCGGTGGCCTCTGCATTATTGAGGTAGCCCTTCATCACCTGCGGACCGCGAATCCACAGTTCGCCCTCCGCATCGATGGGCAGGTCTTCGCCCGAGTCAGGGTCCACAATCCTGGCCTCGGTGTTGGCCACCGTCAGCCCCACCGACCCCGGCTTGAAGTTGCCCGGCGGCGTGGCATGGGAGATCGGGCTGAGCTCGGTCATCCCATAGCCCTGCACCACCTCGCAGCCGATCCGCCCCGACGCCTCCTCGGCCACTTCGGCCCCCAGCGGCGCCGCCCCCGACAGCACCTGGCGCAGCGACGAGAGGTCGTAGTCGCCCACCGCGGGGTGCTTGGCCAGTGCCAGCACGATGGGGGGCACGGCGAAGAACCGGGTCACCTGGTGGCGCTCGATGAGCGACAGCGCCTGGGCCAAGTCGAAGCGGGGCATGGTCACCAGCGTGGCCCCGTGGTGAAGCTGGTCGTTCATCAGCACCTGCATCCCGTAGATGTGGAAGAAGGGCAGCACGGCCAGCACCACATCGCTGCCCTGGGAGGCCACCGACGACACGCACTGCTCGATGTTGTTCACCAGGTTGGCGTGGGTCAGCATCACCCCCTTAGGCAGACCAGTCGTGCCCGACGAGTAGGGCAGCACCACCACGTCGTCGTGGGGATCGACCTCTACCTGGGCGAACGGCTCGCCCATCAGCGACTGCATGGCCACGCCCTCCGATGGGCTGTCGGCGTCGATCACCACCACCTCGCCGGCCACCCCGGCCTGGGCCATGGCCTCCCGGGTCTGGGCAACGAACATTTCGGCAGCGAACACCAGCGTCGCCTGCGAGTCGGTGAGCTGGTAGGCGATCTCCTCAGCGCCATAGGTGGGGTTCACCGTGGTGACTGCGCCCCCCGCCACCGCCACCGCGTGGAACACCACCGGATACCAAGGCGAGTTGGGCGCGACCAGCGCGGCCACGTCGCCCCGCTGGAACCCGCGGGCGGCCAGCCCCCCGGCCAGGGAGTGCACCGCCTGGGAAAGCTGGCCGAACGTGAGCGACCACTCCCCCGGCCCGTCGATTACCGCATCCTGGTCGGCGAGTTCCCCAGCCCGCTCCAGCACAAAGCCAGTAACCGGCTGCGAGCTCAGCGGCTCATCGGGCAACGGGCTGGGATGGACGATCACTGGGTTCTAGGAAGCAGGGTTGATGCCGTGGAACGGGCTGCCCGCGGCTTGGTACTCCTCAAGAAGTTTGAAGAACTCCTCGCCGAAGGGGCTCTCACCCCGAAGCGGCATCGCGGCGCGGACAACGGTGAAGTCCAGTGGCGCCAACTCGGCCGCAGCATCAAAGTGGCGGGCTGCGCCTTCCTCATCCCCGGCGCGCCGCAAATGTGCGGCGAGGCGGAAGTGCAGGCGAGCGGCGACCTCATCGTCGTCGAGGTCGGCAATCTGGCTGTCAGCGTCATCAGGAACGACTCCCTCGTGGACCCAGGCACGGACTTGGTTGAAATGACCCTCGCAAGTGCGGCCGGTGAATTCGCTGAACATGTCACTGCCGAATTCGTTGGCGTTGGGACGGGCGATTCGACCCTGCTCGTCGATCCAGATCACCGCCGGCACGTTGCTTATGGCGTACATCTCGGTAAGAAGGTGATCGGGGTCCATCAGCACCGGATAGGTGATGCCATCGGCCAGTACCCGCACTTCGTCTATGGACTCGTCTATTGCCACCGCGATCACCATGAAGCCGTCATCGGCCAGCTCGTTGTGCAGTTCCTGCCACCCGGGCAGGTCGAAGGCGCAACCTCACCAACTGGAAAAGGCAACCAACAGGCGCTTCTTGCCGGCGTAGTCGGACAGGCTGTGGCTGGTGCCGTCGAGATCGGCCAGGGTGAAGTCGGGTGCTTGGCGGTCTTGCAGGGCCGCCCGGCGCGTGGCGTTGGGCTGGCCCAGGACCACGAAGCCGGCGTCGGGATCAACCACGGTGGGCTGGTCCACCGCATTGGCCACCGCGGCCAGATCGAGCTTGTCACCGACTCTGATTGCCGAGCCGTCTCCCACCAGCACGCACTGATCGCCGCGGCAGAGTCCCTCTGGCTTCAGCGTCCAGCCGACCGCGGCGGAGAGGGCATCCGGCTCGACCAGCGGGCTCCCATCCGCCCACTCTCCAGCAGTGGTGGCCACCTCATCTCCAAGGACGGTGATTGTTGTCATAGCGGGAACTCCTTTATTCGACGGGATCGGTCGGAATCGGCTCGCCGACCGGCAAATAGGTTC
The DNA here is from genome assembly GCA_028820035.1 of bacterium. Taxonomy (GTDB): domain Bacteria; phylum Actinomycetota; class Acidimicrobiia; order Acidimicrobiales; family Bin134; genus Poriferisocius. Next base: position 2,489 of record JAPPKI010000523.1, read on the forward strand.
TGACTGCGGGGAAGTACTCGTAGCGGCGCACCAATGAGCCAGCCGAGTGCTTGTCGGGCGAGAGGCTGGCCCCGATCATGGCGGGAAGGTCGAACGTGCCGAGCCCCTCGGCGGCGGCCTTGAACGTCTCGGGGGTGATGTTGCCGCCGGCTGCCTCCAAGATCTTCACAGTGAGGGCGAAGGCCCGGCAGTGGTTGACCACACCGTTGACTATGTCGTCGTTGGTGAGATCAAGCGGCTCTTCGGGGACCCGCTCTTCGAATACGGCGAGGCACTCCTGTACGGCAGGATCGGCCAGCGCTTCCTCGCTGGTCGGCTTGTTGGTGGTAACGGCAAAGGTGCGAGCCATGTACTCGTCTTCAATGCCCTGATCGTCGGCGATGGTCAAGCGATCGGCCGCCTGTCCATTGGTGTGGGCAATGCGCACCTCCCAGCCGATGCGCTGCGCCGATTGGATGATGCCGTACACGTTGGAGAGGTTGAGAATCAGGTCAACCCCGTCGGCCTCCATGCGAGTGGAGATGTTGTCGGTGTTCTGCTCGTTCTGCACGGTGTCAGTGGAGGGAGAACCCGGGGAATAGACACCGACGATTTCAATGCCGGCCTCCTCCAACAACGGCTGTACAGCATCGGCATACTCTTTGTCGGGGGGCGCCTCGTAGTAGATGCCCACGCGGTGACCCTCGAGATCACCGGCTCGGATCATCTCAGTGGTCCCACCGACCCGCTGGCGGGTCTGCTTCATCTCGGTGGCAAAGAACAAGCCGTTGGACCGCTCTTGGCGCTCGGTGTTCTCTCCGAAATGGCCCACATAAGGATGTCCGTGGAGCTCGGTAATGCACAAGGCGTTGTCCTCGAGGAACTGGCCGATCACCACGAATACCCTCTGGTCCTCCATTAACTCGGTACACACCCGCTCGCTGTCGGTGCTTCCAATGGGAAGGAAGGAGACCACATGGACGACGACGCTGCGGCCGTGGATGCCGCCCCGTTCGCTCAGGTCTGCCGACAGGGCGGCGTAGAGGTCGTGCACCGGGAAGATGCCGATGTCGATGCCGAACATCTCATTGATCTGTACCGGGTCGATGGCGGCCACCCCGATGGCGATCTCGCTTTCCGTTACACCCTGGTAGCTGGCGATGAGCTCTACCGGCGTGGGGGCTGGGGTTGGCTCCGCCAGGGTTTCGGCCGGCTCTTCGGCCGGTTCGTCGGCCGGTTGCTCGCCAGGCTCCTCAGCAAGCTCGTCAGCAGCCTCCTCCGCGGGCGCCTCCCCAGACTCCTCCTCCGGTGCCTCAGCAGGTGCCTCCTCCGGGGCAGCCGTCTGCTCTTGGGCCGCAGCCGGCTCCGCGGTATCGGCACTGCCGTCATCGTCATTGCCGCCGCAGGCCGCGGCCACCAACGCCAGCACGGCGAGCAGCCACCACCATCTCCTAACGGTCCTGGATCCCCCCATGATGCCGGGCATGTTCAATCTCCAAGGTTGTAGCCGGATAAGTGTAGGTAGGGTCACTTGAGCCCCAGCCGAGCGTATTGCTCATCGGGCGCGTCCACCTCGTTGAGCGCAGTGTGGAGCAGATCGATCATCTCAGCGGCTGATGACTCGCTGCTGCGGTTCTCCTGCTCGCTCGGATCGACGTCGAGGTCGAACAGGAAGTGGCGGTCGTTGCTGGCACTCACCGTTACCCATAGCGGCAGCGTGTCGCCGGGCTCATAGGGTTGGCGGATCACCGGAACCTCCGAGCCCGGCATCCTGTCAAGCCAGGCCCGGTGGTCGGGCGGAGGCAGGCCGGGCATGCCGATGTCACCAAACGGCATGGTGGACCAGCGATTTGACCACATTGATAGCGGGAAGTTGTCCTCGGTGGCCCCTCGGGCGTACTTGTGCTGGCCGTCGGTGACCTGGACCCAGCCGCCGAACACCCCGCCCAGCGCCCACTCTCGGATGGAGTCGACCTCGCCCCTCAGCAGCGGGGCCATAGAGCGGCCGTGGGTGGTCTGCATCACCTCGGCGTCGAAGATATCGGCGACGGTGGCAAATATGTCCACGTTGGTGGTCAGCGCCTCGCAGGTTCCCCCGCCGGGCGTGCCCGGCCACGAGATCAACAGCGGCGTGTGGCCCAGCGGCTCGTATTGGGGCACCCCGGGCTTGCCCCAGATGTCGCGCCCCTCCCGCACGTCGCCCAGGTAGTGGCCATGGTCGGTACACACAATCAACGCGGAGTCGTCCCATAGGCCCTGCTCGTCGAACCGGTCCAGTATCTGCCCGAACCAGTGGTCGATCATCGACAGCTTGGCCCCGTAGTTGGCCCTAACGTGGCGACCCTCCTTCTCCGAGAGGTTCCCGGATGCGATGCCACCGTCGACATAGGGCGGCCAGATGATCCACTCCTCGTCCCAGGTCTCGTCGAAATATCGGCCGGCCCATGGCGCAGGCGTGTCGAACGGCTCATGGGGATCGAACTCGTCCACGAACATGAACCACTGGTCGTGGTGAGGGGTGGCCTCAGCCAAGAATTGCGCTGCCGCGCTCATGGTCTTGGGCCCGGGGTAGTCCTCCTCCGAACGGAAGAACGTGCGGGACCGGTCATAGCCCCGGTCGATTTCCTCAAGGCCCCACATCTTCGACCACCACCAGCCGCCTTTTCGGGCCGGCATGGTCGGGGTGCCGGCCCAGGAGGGGTCGTAGAAGGTGCGCCACGGGTCGCCCTCGTGACCCCGCAGATAGTCCCAGCAGTGGAAATCGGTGTGGTAGTTCTCGCCGCCGGTTTCAAATAGATGGGGATGGTCGGTGAACAGCGCGGTGGTCACCCCGCCGTGGCGCAGCACTCGAGTGATGGGCTCCTCCCACAACTCGATCGAACCCCACGGCTTCCATAGGAAGTCCAGCGCCCCGCACAAAATGTCGTGGCGGGCCGGCATGCACGGCAGCGACCCCGTCACATGGCGGGTGAACCGAGTGGCCTGCTCAGCGGCGAACCGGTCGAGGTTCGGCGTCTCGAACTCGGTGCCGCCATAGCTCCCCAGCATGTGCCGATTCAACGAATCCAGCAGAACTACTGCGACGTTCGACGGTGCGCTCATCTGCCCCCCTGCCCTGTATCTGGCTTTTCTTCCGGCCTCTCACGCTACTCTCTTGGGCCAGTACGGGAGCAATGGCCTCGCAGCACTGGGGGTAGACTTGGAAGAGCAGCCATCTCAAAGCGAGTCCATCGACGCGCTGGCCACCACGGTGCTGGAAGGGGAGGCCGCTCGGCGGGACGCCCAAAAGGCTGAGGTCCTTTTTCCTGACGACCTGTTGCCCGGTGTGGGCGGCGAACAGACGACGCTCAGAGAGGGCCTGCGCAAAGGGGGCTTTCAGACCTTCGTCGTCTTGTTGGCGCTGAACAGCCTCGACGAGCTGGAGAACAGCGCGGTGGCCATCCTGGGGCCCGACATTGGCGAGAGCTTTGGGGTGAGCGACGGGACCATCACCGCCATCAGCACCGCCTCCCTCATGTTCTTCGTGCTGGGGGCTGGGCCGATGGGTTGGCTGGCCGACCGCTTCCGGCGAGGCCCTATCGTCGGCATCGCCAGCGGGACTTTCGCCGCCTTCAGCGCTCTGACTGGGGCCGCGGTCAACGCCTTGATGTTCTTCTTCATGCGGTTTTTCACCGGTGTCTCCAAGGCCAACACCATCACCGTCCATCCCAGCATGCTGGCCGACACCTACCCCATCGGCATCCGAGGCCGAATGTTCACCACATTCGCGGGTGTTGGCCGCGTATTTGGGACGATGAGCCCGATCCTCGCCGGAGGCATCGCTGTTTGGGTTGGAGGAACTGAGGGGTGGCGCTGGTCGTTCTACCTGCTGGGGCTGCCCACTGCGGCTTTAGCGGCGTTCGCCTTTTTCCTAAGAGAACCAAAAAGGGGCCAGTGGGAACAAGAGCATGTGCTGGGGGCTGGCTTCGAGCAAGACGACAAGATGCCGATCTCGGTGGAAGCCGCCTTCACCCGCATCTGGAGCATCGACTTCATCCGAAATATGACCATCGCATTCGCGGCGATCGGCTTTTCCCTCTTTCCGGCGGGCTCAATCCAATCGTTCTTCCTGGAAGAAGAGTTCGGACTCAATCCACTGGAGAGGGGCCTAGCAGTTGCCCCGGGGGGCCTCGGGCTCCTGGTGTTCATACCGTTGGTCGGTCGATGGTTTGACGCGACCTACCGCTTAGACCCCCAGAAGGCGATGCGAATCATCGGGCTGCTGCTGTTGCCCATCGGAGTGCTCATCCCGATTCAATACTCGATGCCAAACCTCACATTGTTCATTGTGTTTTCCGCCCTCAACTCCACCTTCTTAGGCGGTGCATTTGCCTTGGTGCAGCCTGCGGTGCAGGCCGTATTCCCACCTCGGTTGCGGGGCATGGGCACGGCAATCCTCACCTTTTTTATGGTGATGGCAGGCGGAGTTGCCGGCGGGATCATCGCTGGCTTTCTCCAAGACGAAATCGGGGAACGCTTCTCTGTCAGCATCATCGCCGCAATTGGCATGCCTTTGGGGGCCTACTTCATCCTCCGCGGCGCCAATCGAGTGCGCCGGGACCTGTCGCTGATCGTGAGCGAGCTGCATGAAGAGCAGATCGAACAGAAGCGCCGAGCTGAGACCGATCCCGAGAACATCCCGGCCATCCAATTGTCCCAAGTGGACTTCAGCTACGGGCAGGTTCAGGTGCTGTTCGATCTTGGCTTCGAGGTGCGCAAGCACGAGACCCTGGCCCTACTGGGGACGAACGGTGCGGGCAAGTCCACCGCGCTCAAGGTGATCACTGGTCTGGCAATCCCAGAGCGGGGGGTGGTGCGGCTACACGGCAAGACCATCACCTTCGCCACCCCCGAGCAGCGAGCGGCCATGGGGTTGCACATGCTGCCCGGCGGGGCCGGGGTGTGGAGCGACCTCTCGGTTCACGACAACCTCCTCATGGGGGCCTACGCCTACCGGAAGGACTCCGAAGACCGGGACCGGCGAATCGAGAAGGTCTTCGAGATGTTCCCCGACCTGGCCCAGCGACCCAGGGAGAGGGCGGGCAACCTCTCGGGTGGCCAGCAGCAAATGCTGGCTTTGGCCCGGGTGATGCTCCACGAGCCCGAGGTGTTGATGATCGACGAGCTGTCGCTGGGCTTGGCCCCGGTGGTGGTGCAATCGCTGTTGGAGACGGTCGAGGAGCTCAAGGACCAGGGCCAGACCATGATCATCGTGGAGCAGTCGCTGAACGTGGCGCTGGCCATCTCCGACCGGGCCGTGTTCTTGGAGAAGGGCCAGGTGCGCTTTGAGGGCCCGGCCCAGGAGCTGGCCGAACGAGACGATCTGGCTAGAGCGGTTTTCCTGGGCACCGAGGGCGGCTGATGGAAATCGCCTCCGCCTCTGTGATCGGGACCTGGATCACCCAGCAATTGGCCTTCAACGGGGTGGTCAACGGCCTGGTCACCGGGCTGGTGGCCTTGGGGATCGTGCTGATCTACCGGTCCACCCG
>JAPPKI010000132.1 GCA_028820035.1 bacterium
GGCCCGCAGCGGTCACATGTACTTCAACTTGGTCGAGCCCGACCCCGACAACAGCTCGGGCAAACAGCCCGAGGCGTCGATTTCGGTGGCGCTGTTCCGGTTCAACCGCGAGCGGGTGGAAGACACGCTGCGCCGACACGGCGGCATGGCGATGGAAGACGGGATGAAGGTCCGCGTCCAGGGCAAGCTGGACTTCTGGCCGCCCCAGGGCCGGCTCCAGCTGTACATGTCGGGCATCGACCCCAACTTCACGCTGGGCGAGCTGGAGGCCGAGCGGCTGCGGTTGTTGGAGAAGCTGAGCGACGAGGGCCTGTTGGCCAAGAACCAGGCCGTCCCCTTCCCGGTGGCCCCGCTGCGCATCGGGCTGGTCACCTCCAACGGGAGCGCCGCCCACCACGACTTCCACAACGAGTTGGAGAACAGCGGTCTGGCCTGGGAGGTGGTGCTGGCCGACACCCCGGTTCAGGGGGTGGACGCTCCCCCGCTGATCGCCGCGGCCATTGCCGCTGTGGGACGGGCCGGGGTGGATGTGATCGCGGTAGTGAGAGGGGGCGGGGCCCGAACCGACTTGGTGGCCTTTGACAGCGAGGTGGTGGCCCGAGCCGTCGCCGACGCTCCCGTGCCGGTGGTAACCGGGGTGGGCCACGAGATCGATCGGACCATCATCGACGAGGTGGCCCACGAGGCCCAGAAGACGCCTACGGCGGCCGCGGTATTAATCGTGAGTGCCGCCCGAGCCCACTTGAAAGCAACCGAGCTGGCGTGGGTGGCAATTGCCGAGTGGGCCCAACGGCATGCAGAAGACGCCGACCGGCGATTGACGACGGTGAGCCAGACCAGCGCCCGAGCCGCCGAGGGCCATCTGCATCGTGCCAGCAGCCGCTTGGAAGGCCGGGCGGGGCGGATCCGAGAGCTGGCCGAGACCCGGACCCGAAGCGAGACCCGCAAAGTGGACGACTGTGCGGGAACCATGCGCCACCGGGCTGCGGCGGCCATCGTCGAAGGACGGCGCACGTTGCAGCAGAAGAAGTCGGGGGTGGCTGCCCAGGCCCTGCGGACGCCGAGAGCTGCGGCCAAGGAGCTGGCCAACCTGGAAAGCCGGGTGCGCTTGCTCGATCCTCGGAAAATCTTGGCCCGTGGTTGGTCGACAACCCGCCATAGCGGCAAAGTTGTGCGCGACCCGGCGGCGCTGGCTGTTGGTGATGAGCTGGTAACCACCGTGGCCAAGGGCGAGCTGCACAGCACCGTGTCCGAGAGGCAATGAGGAGAACGAGAAGATGAGCACACAAGAGATCGGCTACGCCGACGCCCTGAGCGAGCTCCAACAGATCCTCAGCGAGCTGGAGGCCGAGGACATCGACATCGACGTGCTGGCGGTAAAGGTGGAGCGGGCCGCGGAGCTCATCCGGGTGTGCCGGGGGCGGATCAACGACGCCGAGGTGCGGGTGAAGGAGATCGTGGCCGGTATGGACAGCGAAGAGGGCGAGTCGTCCGAATAATGCCCATTGAGAAACTCGAATCGGTCGACGCCTTCATCGTCTTCGATCTGGCCGACGCGCCCGAGTCGGTGGGCATCGTCCGGTCGGCCCGCAAGATTCTGCCCGGCAGGGCCAGCGACCTGGCCCGGTCGATGACCTATGCCTTCGCCACCTTCGAGATGCGCCGCAGCGGGGCTTCGGCGGGGATCAATGCCCTCGACGACGACCGGGCCGACGCGGTGGCCAAGTTCACCGCCGAGATCGCCCCCATGGTGGGTTCAGGCCGATTCCTGCCCGAACCCGGCACCCGGGTGCCTCGGGCGGCGCTGAAATCACTGGCCGATGCCGATCCCCGAGCGGCGGTGGGCGATGTGGCCGACCAGGCGACCGTCGCCGGAGTGGTGGCCGCTGCCGCTCAGGCCAGCGGCGGGTTGGACGGCCGCACCGCAGCCATCGAGGGCTCGGGACCGATTTGCGATGCCCTCAAGATCGCGGTTGAGGAGCGGGGTGGCACGTTGGTGGAAACGAACGGCCAAGCCGACGTGCTGTTCGCCGGCTCCAAGATGGGGGCCATCAATCACACCATGGCCGAACAGCTCCAAGTAGGCACCCTGGTCCCCTACGGCCCCATTCCGGTCACCGCCCGGGCCTTGGCCATTCTGAGCCGAGCCGGCACCACCGTGGTCCCCGACTTCATCGCCACCGCTGGCCCCCTGTTCGCCTGGTGGCCCACCGGCGACCCCTCCCCCGAGGCCATCGCCGCCTACGCCGCGGCCAAGATCACCGCCTCCCTGGAGGAGATTGCCGACCACCCCGACGGCCTCTTCCTCGCCGCCGCCTACCGAGCCGAGAGCTTCCTCGCCACCTGGCAAGACACTCTTCCCTTCGGACGCCCCCTGGCGTCGTAGGCTCAGCGGCGGCTTAGCCGCTGCGGGGGACTTGGTTGAAGGGGAGGTCGCGATCGGCGGCGGGTTCGCGGGGCATGCCGAGGATGCGCTCGCTGATGATGTTGCGGGCCATCTCAGTGGTGCCGCCGCCGATGCAGGATTGCTGACGCTGCACATACTCTGTGCCAAAGGCGCCGGTGTCTTCGCCCTGGTTCCACACCAGGGCGCGGTCGCCCTGCATCTCCATGGCCACCGTCTGCCGCTCAGTCCGAGACAAGCCATGAAACAGGCGCACCAGCGATCCGGCGGGGGCAGGGAGGAATCCGCCTTCGATTCCCTTCACCACCCGGGCCGACAGCAGATCCTCCACCCGACTTAGCGTCTCCATGTATCCCAGCCGCTGGCGGTGGCGACCGATATCGGCGCCGCCGTGGTCTCGGGCGATGGAGGCCAAGTCCTCCACCCCGTCGGCGGTGCGGTTCCGGTGCCGGCCCTGGGTATAGGGGGAGGCGTTGCCCACCGCGGCCCGCTCGTGGAACAGCAGGCGGCTGGCCACCGTCCAACCGTCGTCCACCTCGCCTACCACGTTCTCGGCGGGGATGATCACATCGTTGAAGAACTCCTGGCAGAACTCCTCGGTGCGGTCCACCATCTGAATGGGGTGGATCTCGATGCCGGGATGGTGGATGGGGACGATGAACATGGTCAGCCCCCGGTGCTTGGGCACCTCCCAGTTGGTACGGGCCAGCATGAGGGCGTAGTCGGAGCGCTGGGCGAACGTGCTCCAGATCTTGGACCCGTTGATGATGAACTCCTCGCCGTCCCGGTCGGCCCGGGTCAAAGCGCCCGCCATGTCGGAGCCTCCGCTGGGCTCGGAAATGAACTGCACCCACAGCTCGTCGCCTCGGATCCACGCCGGGATGTAGCGCTGCTTCTGCTCCTCGGTGCCGAACTCCAAGATCACCGGCCCGCAGATCGACAAGGTGGGCACGCTGAACAAGATGGGCATGTCGAAGTCCATGCTCACGTCGTCGATGATCTTCTGGTGGGCGGCGGTCAGACTCTGGCCACCGTACTCCTTGGGGTAGCACACCGCGGCGTACCCCCCGTCGTACAGCCGCCGCTGAAGCTCTCGATTGCGGCTGCTCCTCTCGTCATCGTCCTGGGTGGGGTGCCAGGGGTTTACGGGGTCGCGCCGGGGCATGTTCTCGTTCATCCACGTCTGCACCTCCTCCTGGTATCGGGCCAACTCGGCGGGATCGGTTTCGGCATACACGAAGTCGTCCATCGCTCCCCCTAGTACCCCATCATCTTCGACAGACATACCCGGTGGTCCCCCGGTGTTCCGAACAACCCCCGGTTGACGGTGGCCCGCCGCAGATACAAGTGCAGGTCGTGCTCGTAGGTGACTCCGATGCCGCCGTGCATCTGCACGCAGTCGTGCATGAGCTCAACGGAGTGGTCGCCCACATACGCCTTGGCCACGCTCACCATGCGAACCTCGTCCCCGCCGTCGGCCAGCGCGTCGGCCGCCCCGTCCACCGCGGCCTGGGAGGCCTCCGACCACAACTTCATGTCGGCAAAGCGGTGCTTGAGCGCCTGGTACGACGCCAGGGGCCGCCCGAAGGAGTAGCGGTCGAAGGCGTACTCCACGGTGAACTCCAGCACCTTGGCCGCCGAACCGGCGTTGTCGGCGCACTGGAGCACCACCATCACCTGGCGCTGACGCTCCACATCGGCCTCGGCGGCCGACCCCGGCTGGCCCACCAGTGCGTCAGATCCGACGGCCACTCCGTCGAGGCGCACCTCGGCGAAGCGCCGGCCCAGGTCCAGCGACTCCTGGGGGGTGATGGTCAATCCCTCGGTATCGGCAGGCAACAGGAACTGGGCCAAGCCGTCGGGGCTCTGAGCGGTGACCAGCAGGTGATGGGCCTGGGCCCCGGCCTCCACCGCGGTCTTGGTGCCGGTGAGCACATAGCCGCCGTTGGCGGGCGCGGCCTCGGCAGCCACATGGGCGGCGCTCCAGTCTCCACCCGGCTCGCAGAACGCCCACCCCAGCACAACCTCGCCAGCCAACACTCCCTCCAGCAGCGCCTGCTGATCGGACGAGCCCGACCGGCCCAGGGTGTCGGCCACCACGTTGGTGGGCATAAACGGCCCCGGCGTCACCCCCCGCCCCATCTCGTCGGCCACGATGGTCAAGTCCACAACTGGCCGCCCCGAGATGCTGCCGCCGCCCAGCGACTCGGGCACCATCAGCGACGTCCAACCCAGCTCAGCCGCCGCCTGCCACCAGCTCGGCGGGCAGCCGTCGGGGAGGTCGTGCCACTCCCGCACCACGCTGACCGGAACCTCGGACTCGATGAACCGTCGTGCGGTTTCCCGGAAGAACTCCTGATCGTCGCTCAGATCGAAACGCACCGAGGCAATTCCACCACGACAGCGCCAGCCGGTCACATTGAGCGGCCTATTGGATCGTTTCCCCAACAGGGAGGCCGGTACGATTAAGCGGTCCGGGGCTGTAGCTCAGCTGGCTAGAGCACCTGCTTTGCAAGCAGGGGGTCGTGGGTTCGAGTCCCATCAGCTCCACTCATGGCAATCGCTTCCCACGTGCCCCCAACGGCTCTCGACAGCTACCAGGCGCAGGGGTTCTTCATCATGGACGGGTTCGCCCCCGCCGAGGTGGGCCACCTCATGCTCGACGACGTGATTGGCGTGGTACGCGAGGCGGACCAGTCGGGGATCGCTCCAGAGGGTGTGCACATCGCCCCTGAGTCGCAGGGGAACCTGAGCGGCGACCGTCCGGAAGCCACCGTATCGAAGGTGTTCACCCTCCACGACCGGCCAGCTTTTCTCTCGTTCCTGCACGACGAGCGAATTGCCGGAGTGCTGAACGACCTGATCGGCCCCAATGTGGACTGCTTCTTGTCGCAGTTCATCTTCAAGAACCCCGGCGCGTGGGGCCAGCCCTGGCACCAGGACAGCTACTACTTCCCCTTCGACCCGCCCCGGCCCATCGTCGGGCTGTGGCTGGCGGTGACCGAGGCCACACTGGAGAACGGCTGCCTGCACATCCTGCCCGGGAGCCACGCCGAACCGGTCCACGAACACGTTCCCGACCGGCGGCCCAACGCCAACCTGGGGTACGTGGAGATCGTCGACCACGACATGAGTGACCGCCAGGCGGTCACGATGCAGCCCGGCGACCTGCTGGTGTTCGACAGCCACCTGATGCACTGCTCCACCGACAACGTGTCCGCCGGAATCCGCGCCGCCATGGTGTACCACTGCTGCACGGCCGGCACCGAAGACCTCGGCTTCGAGCAGTTCGACGGCTTCAAGAACCCCATGCACCGCTTCGACCCCCTGCTGCGCGATGGCCAGTTGGTGGGCTAGCCCCGCAGGGCGCACCCCAGAATCAGCCGCGTAGGCTGCCGCCATGGCCACACCTACTGCCACCGTGCTGGTTGATGCCCGGCGGACGACGGGGGTGGTGGACGACCGGGTTTACGGGCAGTTCTTGGAGAACATGGGGCGGGCAATCTATGGCGGGGTGTTCGAGCCGGGGTCGGCGCTGGCCGACGCCGACGGGTATCGCACCGACGTTCTGGGTGCGGCCCGGGAACTGGCCCCGCCGGTGCTGCGTTGGCCGGGCGGGAACTTCGCCTCGGGCTATCACTGGCGCGACGGCATCGGGCCACCGGACGACCGCCCTGCCCGCTTCGATCTGGCCTGGTCGACGCTTGAGCCCAACCGGTTCGGCACCGAGGAGTTCTTGGCCTACGCCCAGATGCTCGGTTCGACCACTTACCTCAACCTGAATGCCTCAACCGGGACCATCGACGAGGCGTTGGAGTGGCTTGCCTACTGCAACAGCGACCTGCCCGTTCCCGAGGTGGCGCTGCGCCAAGCCGGCCCCCATCCCACCCGTCACAACGTGCCCATCTGGGGCATCGGCAACGAGAACTTCGGGTGGTGGCAACACCTGCACACCACCGCCGAGAGCCACGCCGAGCTGACCCGGGAGTGGGGCAAGCTGCTGCGGTGGGCCGACAACAGCATCTCGCTGGTGGGCGTGGGCGCCGACGACCCCGACTGGAATTGGACGATGCTCAACGAGGCCGGCGCGGTGCTCGACTGGCTGTCGCTGCACTTTTACTGGAACGAGCTCGACTACGAGGGTGCTCTGGCCGGACCGATCGCATCAGAGGCCGAGATCTGCGACACCTGGGGGCTCATCGGGGCGGCCAAGCGGCGGCGCAAACTGAACCATGATCTGCGAATCTGCATCGACGAGTGGGGGGTGTGGCCCGAGCCCTACCTGTCGATGGCCCACCAGCCTGAGGTGATCAACCGGCGGCTCCGGGCCGAGGTCGGCCCGCCGGTTCACACCGAGCCCGCCCCCATGATCGAGTACCACTTCGACCTCAAAGACGCCCTGGCCCACGCCACCTGGCTGCATGTGCTGTGGCGCCATCCCGAAAAGGTGTCGCTCGCCACCCAGGCGCAGATGGTGAACGTGCTGGGCCCGATATTCACCACCCCCGACGGCGTGGTGCGCCAGACCACCTTCCATCCCCTTGCTGTGGCCCGACGATTCGCCCAGGGCACCGGATTGGACGTCGAGGTGATCACTGATGCTGGGCTCGAAGCGGCCATCGCGCAGGGCGGCGGGCTCTCGGCGCTGGACGCGGCAGGCACCTGCGATCCCGCCACCGGCCGGACGCACTTGTCGTTGGTCAACCGGCTGCCCGATGACGAAATGCTGGTGAACCTTGACGGGATCGACGGACCAGCCCAGCGCATCACCTTGTGGGCTGACGACCCGGCCGCGGCCAACACCCCCGAAGAACCCAACCGGGTAGTGCCGACGGAAGACCAAGTCGATATCGACGGACCGCTGGTGTTGCCGCCCCACAGCCACGTCACCCTTGTGTTCTCCGGCTCACCATGAGCGGGCCTTACACCCCCCATCCTTGGAGTCAGGATTTTGCCTGGCGCCCGGCCACCTCAACGCCGACCGCCCTCACCCCGGAGCAAACCGAGGCGTTCAACCGCCAAGGCTTCTTCGTGATGGACAACCTGCTCGACGCCGACACCATCGCCGCGATCACCGACGAGATCGACGCCATCGAGGCTGAGACCGAGGCCGGGCTGAGGTCCATCGAGGGCGAGCGGCTGATGATCGCCGAGGCCGGGGCCATCACTTTCACCCCCCACCTAGTGGCCCGCTCCAACACCCTGCGCCGGGTGGTCGCCGACCCCCGCATTGGCGCGGTGTGCCTCGACCTCGTGGGCCCAAACGTGAACCTGTACTGGGACCAAGCCGTCTACAAGAAGCCCGAGAAACCCCGCCGGTTCCCCTGGCACCAGGACAACGGCTACACCTTCATCGAGCCCCAGCAATACCTCACCGTGTGGCTAGCCCTCAACGACGCCACCGTCGACAACGGCTGTCCGTGGGTGGCCCCCGGTGTGCACCTCCACGGGACGCTGGCCCACACC
>JAPPKI010000135.1 GCA_028820035.1 bacterium
GTCGATACCGGCATCGGCCACGGCCAGGTTGACCGCATCGGCGACCTTGTCGAGCATGGCGAGGCGGCCGATCTCCTCGGGCAGAATCGGCACCGAGACTGCTTGCCCGACGGTGAGGCGCTTCTCATCCGCAGGCTCGGCCGGACCGTCCACCTTGGCGAACACCGTCATGTGAGGCGAGATCACCCCGTCGGTGCCGCCAGACCAAGCGATGGGCACTTTGAGGGCCGACTCACGGGAGTGCCCGCAGTGCTCGACGAGGAAGTCGCGCAATACCCGGTCGGCCAGAATGCGGGAGAAGTCGTTGACACCGCCGTTGCCCTCGACCTTGCCCACCACCCCGACGATCTGATCGCCCCGAAACGACCCTTCGGCGATGGTCTGTTCGAGCCCGGACGTGTCCGTGACATGTTCGAATGGGATCTTGCGCACTTCAAAAGGCATGGGGATGACGCTCCCTCCATTTCGCTTGCGCCTAAATCTTGGCAGACTGCGGAAGGATGGGTGACAAGGATCATCTGATGGATGTCGAGGCCTTCGTGCCCAGCAGTGTTGCCATAAGCGGCTCGGAAGAAGGCACCTTGCAAGGCCATACGTTTGCGGCAAAGGACTTGTTCAGCCTCCGAGGGCATCGGAGTTCGTTCGGCCATGAGCGTTGGCGTTCGACCCATGACGCCGCCACATCGACTTCCCAGATCTTGACCCGCATGCTCGACGCCGGAGCCGATCTCGTCGGGCTGACCAAGTTGGACCAGTTGGCGTATTCCCTGATCGGCAATGTGGGCGAGGGTGCGCAGCCCCGCAACACCCTCGATGACCGGCTGTTTTGCGGCGGCTCATCGTCGGGGTCGGCCGCCGCGGTGGCGGCAGGACTGGCCGACATCGGACTGGGCACAGATACCGCGGGCTCGATTCGGGTGCCTGCGGCGGTGTGTGGCCTGCACAGCATCCGACCATCGCACGGGTTGATCGATCCCGACGGGGTCATCCCGCTGGCCCACTCGTTCGACGTGGTCGGCGTTTTCGGTCTTCAGGCCTCGATCATTGCTGATGTGCTCAAGGTGCTCGCACCGCAAATCCCCGGGGTGACCCCGTTCACCAAGGTCAAATTCGCCGCCGATGTCTTCGATGAGGCCGATGTCGACACGGCTAGCATCGGAAGGGCCGTAGCCGAGGCCGCGGCCACGATCTTGGGAGTGCCTTTCAACGAGGACGAGTTTGGGAGCTTTACCAGTGCGGACGTTGGGGACTTGTTCGCCCAGCTCCAGGGACGGGAAATCTGGTCCAACCACGGACGCTGGGTGGAAGAGCACGGCTCGTCTCTGGCTGAGGACGTGCGGATGAGGCTCGAACGATGCGAGCGCCTCTCCCGGGATCCCGAGAACGCCAAACAGCACGACCGCACCGAAAGGCTCACATACAGCCGATCCCTGAATGCCGCCGTGGAGCCGGGAACTGTGGTAGTGCTCCCGGTGATGCTCCAACATGGCCCGATGCGGGATTGGGATGATTCTCAGTTGGCCGAGTTCAGAAGCGGCTGTTTTCGGCTGGCCGCTCCCAGCAGCCTCTCAGGCGCGCCGCAAGCGGTGTTCTCGGTCCGCCGGCCCAGCGACCCCCGGTCGGTCGGAGTGGGCCTCCTCGCCGCTCCCGGCGGTGACCTGGGCCTGCTCGACCTCATGGCCTCGCTCGGCGGCGACGCACAGGCGACCGCCAGTGATTTTGGATGGGCCTGACTACACCCGATGCTGTTGACCTATACCTTGCACGCGCAACACGTCATGGAGGAGCGAGGGATCTCCTCAGAGTGGGTGGAGCGAGCGGTGGCCGCACCAGAGCGGCGGATACGAGACCCTTACGATGAGACCGTGGAACGATTCTTCATTCGAGTACCTGAACGCGGTGATAGAGTCCTACGCGTGGCCGTGAACACCCGTGTACACCCCTGGCGTGTGGTGAGCACATTCTTTGACCGCTCGATGCGAGGCGAGTTGTGAGACTCCAGGTGGACAAGGAGGCTGATGCCCTGCACCTCCGCTTGGACGACTCGGCCATTGTCGAATCGGTTGAGGTGGTCCCCGGCGTTGTGCTGGACTTCAACGAGGCCCAAGAGGTTGTGGGCGTTGAGATGCTTCGACTCTCTATGCGATCAGACGATCTGAACCTCACAGCATTGCAGTTCGAGTCGGTCTAGAACCAGCTTCGATGCTTGGTGGCGCGGGTGAATCGCCTCGGGTTTGGCAGAGGCTGTGGGTCTCTTCGCCGCCTCTTTGAAGAGGTTTCGCCATAAGCCTGAGATCTTGCCAACTTTGACGAGGCCGGACAGTAGGGTTGGTCCTAGCAGGCGATTGCTGGCGATTACCGCGTGGAGGTTCGAGTTCGATGGTCGACAAGCACGTGTTGCGCCCAGCTGGGGTGTGGGATCCGGCAAATGCGGGCTTCGATCACCCCCAGCCGTTCTCCCAGGGCATCGTCTGCGACGCTGGTCGGATGGTCTTCGCCGCAGGTCAGGTTGCCCTCGATGAGAGCGGAGCGGTCATTGGGGCCGGTGACCCGGCGGCCCAGACCGAGGCGGCGCTGGAGAACCTCCAACGGGTGCTCAATTCGGGCGGGGCAACCCTGAGGGACGTTGTGCGTCTGACCGTGTTCCTCACTGATATAGCGGATCTACCTGCGGTGCAGGAGGTTAGGGCTCGGTACTTCCCAGTCGACCCTCCGGCGAGTTCGACCGTTGAGATCAGCGCCCTGGTCGTCCCAGAGTTGAAGGTCGAGATCGACGCCGTCGCGGTGGTGGATCCCCCACCCCTTTGATCTGGAGATGGCTGGTACATTCGTCAAACAGGGGCCACTAAAGCGAGTGGAGATCGAATAATGGCAAGTGAAGATTCCAGAGAAGTGGTATTGCGGCTGAACCAGCAGCAACTTGAATTGGTCGACCAGACCATTGGGCGAACCGAGGCCGGAGACCGAGCCGATCTCTTTCTCCAGGCATTGCAGGAATTCCACTCGGAGAACGCCTCATGACCGAGCGGAAACTGCTGTATGAGCATGTAATGGAACCGGCGACGGGCAAGGCCGTCGAACTCTTGGCCGGGCAGATCCTTCGAATCGAACAAGTCGGCGTGGGCGGTCAGTGTGCGGACTTCAACTGCTTCAATCTTCACGACTACAAGGAGCACTTCCACACCGGTCGGACCCGGCATATGCATGGGATGCACCCCACAACCGGAGACTTCCTGTGGTCGGCACCGCCCCGAGACCGGCCGATTGCGGCCATCCTTGCCGACACCGTGAGAACTAATGATGTGCTGTACCCGCGATGCAGCGGGTTGCTGTTCGAGTACCAGTTCGGGGCTGCGGTCCATACGAACTGTCACGACATCCAGGCTGAAGCGCAGCGGGAATTCGGATTGACGAGCGACGATGTACATGACTCGTTCAATTTCTTCATGCACACCGGCGTCGATCAGTCGGGCCACCCGTTTATTGCCGACAACCGGGCCGAGCAGGGCGACTACGTTGAAATCATCGCTCTTATCGACCTTCTCGCAGTGCCGAACGTTTGTGGGGCCGACATCATGGCCACGAGCAACTTTGAGCTGAAACCGCTCCGAATTGCCATTTATGAGGGTCTGCCGGAAGACCTCGCTCAGTTCGAGGGTCGACCGGAGCGCGGCCCCTTTGTAAACCAGCGCACCACAGCGGACTTGGCCGCCCAGCCGATCAAGGCTGATCGCGAGCTCTATAGGGATGACTCGTATGTCCCGAATTTCGTCAACTACCCGATCTCGATTGCCGAGGTTTCCATCAACCTGAATCCTGAGCAGCAAGCCATGCTGGATGAGTTGGTGGCGACGGGGGAATACGGTTCGACCGACGCAGATGTTCTTCGATACGTATTCTTCAGTTGGTGGATCTCGCGTTTCATGCAGGGGCCGAAACACTTGGATCAGTTGGCATCGGATTAGAAGTGCCCCCACAAGGGCCACTCACAAATGCACGAAGGACCCCATGGCCACCCACCTAATCAAGGTCGAGGTCAACGGCGAGGCCTACGAGCGCACGGTCCCGCCGCGCCTGCTGCTCTCGGACTTTCTCCGCCACGAGTTGCACCTGACCGGGACCCACGTTGGCTGCGAGCACGGCGTGTGCGGGGCCTGCACCGTTCAACTCGACGGACAAGGGGTGCGTTCGTGCTTGTTGTTCGCGGTACAGGCCGATGGGTCCGCCATCAAGACCGTGGAGGGGTTGGCAGCCGGCGACGATTTGCACCCCCTCCAAGCGGCCTTCAGTGCTGCCCACGCTCTGCAATGCGGGTTCTGCACACCCGGTTTTCTGATGACGATCGACTCAATGCTTGACGAGTTCGCCACGATGACCGAGCCGGAGATTCGAGAGGCGCTTAGTGGCAACATCTGCCGCTGCACTGGCTATCAAGGCATCGTCGAAGCGGTGAAGGCCACTGTGGCCAGCCATTCGCAGGAAGGCCGCTAGCGGAGTTACCCGGCAGCGTTTAGTGTCCAAGAGGGGGGTAGAAGTGCCCAATTTCGATGACCGATTGTCCGCACTCAGGAATGCAGGCTGCTGATGAGCGCTGACGACTTGGTGCCCCAAAAGGTCGAGGCAATCCTGAACCCCGGCCGGATGCTCTCCGACGGCATTCCCTACCCAGACTTTGCGGCCGCCCGTGCGCTGGACGACCTGGCCGATTGGCTGCCTTTCTGGGCCGACACCGCCGGGCGCTACGAAGCTCTGGGTATGGCCGCGCTCGATGCCGGTGACTGGGTCAGCGGCGGTGAATGGCTGTGGCACTCCTCGCTGTCGTGGCACTACGGACAGCTCATGTGGTTCCACGAGCCCGAGCGCCGCGAACACGGCCAGCACAAGAAAGTCGAGTTGTATGAGCGGGCCGCACCCCATCTCGTTGCTCCGGCTGAGCGGATGGAGATCGCATTCGAGTCGACCGCGATCCCCGGTTATCTCCGGCTCCCGGCTGGGCCCGGACCGCACCCGTGCGCGGTGCTCATCGGTGGCCTGGAGTCCACCAAGGAGGAGAGCTACCACTTCGAGGCGCTCTGCCACCGCCGCGGCTTGGCGACCTTCGCGTTCGACGGTCCCGGTCAGGGCGAGATGTATTTTGACGTGAAGCTGTGCGCTGACTTCCATCGCTACACGTCGGCGGTGCTCGACGCCGTCTGCGCTCGACCGGAAGTGGACAGCGACCGAATCGGTGTTCTCGGCCGCAGTCTGGGCGGCTACTACGCCATGCAATCAGCCGCCCTCGACAAGCGGCTGAAGAGCTGTGTGGCGTGGGGCGGTTTTATGGACATGTCCGACTTCGACGGTATGCCACCTCACACTCGGGGCGGCTTCGTGTACGTGTCAGGCTTCGAAGACCTGGACGAGGGCCGGGCCTATCTGCAAGAGACATTCGATCTTTCTCAGAGCATTGGCGATCTGAACTGTCCCACCCTGCTGATCCAGGGATTCCATGACCCAATTTTTCCGCCCCACCAGACTGATCTGCTTCGAGAAGGTCTGGCTCACAACCTCCACGCGGAGATTGCCTTCGAGCCTGACGGCGACCACTGCTGTCACAACATGGGCCCGGTGGTTCGCCCCCGAATGGCCGATTACTTGGCCCGGACCCTGAGGGAGTAACTGATGTCGCTGCCTGCCGTGTTGAGGCCCGGAGAGATTGCCGGGGTGGAGACCCGCAATCGGATCATCCGTTCGTCCACCTCAGAGACCATGGCCGACGACCGTGGCATCATCACCCAGCAGTACCACGACTTCCACACCCGGTTGGCCCGCAATGGCGTCGGCCTCATCTTCACCGGCCACTGCTCGGTCCATCCCCGGGGCAACTACATCCGAGGGATGACCGCTCTCGACCGCGACGAGGTCATCGGGCCGATGAAGAAGTTGACCGACGCGATCCACGCCGAGGGGGGCAAGATCTTTGCCCAGCTCAACCACGCGGGCAGCCAAAGCCGAGACGAGTCGGTTGAACCGCTGGCCCCCTCGGTGGTGGAGAACCCGCAGTTTCACCGCCTGCCCTTGGCCGCGGCCAGCACCGACGAGATTTGGGAGGCCATCGAGGGATTCGGCAATGCGGCAAGGCGGGTGAGGGAGGCCGGATTCGACGGGGTTCACGTCCACGCTGGGCATGGCTACCTCCTTTCGGAGTTCCTATCGCCCGCCACCAATCGCCGTGAGGACGAGTGGGGCGGAACCCTGGAGAACCGCCAGCGCCTGCTGCTGGAGACGTACAGGGCCATGCGGGCCGCGGTGGGCGACGACTATCCGATCACCAACAAGATCGGCCTATGGGACTACGTGCCCGATGGTCTGACGGTGGAGGAGGGCCGGGCCACGGTCACGATGATGGACAACGCCGGAGTGGACGCCATCGAGATCTCCGCTGGCCTCATGTCGCCCAAGGCGGAGAGCGCGGCCCGATACGTCGGGGTGACCCGAAGGCGGGCGCTGCAAGACAAGCTGCTGCATCGCGTGCTGGCGGCTCCGGTCAAGGAGGCGTACTACCTGGAGGAGACCCGTCGTCACCGGGCCACGGCCCGGGGGAAGACGATTCTCGTTGGCGGGGTCCGCACCATCGAGCTCATGAACGAGGTGATCGAAGACGGATCGGCCGACTTCGTCTCCCTAGCCCGACCATTCATCCGCGAACCCGACCTGGTTCGCCAGATCGAAGGTGGTCGAACCGGCATGGTGGATTGCGTCTCGTGCAATATCTGCCTCATGCATGAAGGATCGGTGCCTTTGAAGTGCTGGCGGGAGTCCAACGTCGATTTGTTGAAGCATGCCTGGGCCCGGATCCGAGGAGAGGTCTGATGAAGCCGCCCGAATTCGACTACGTGGCGCCGAATTCGGTGGATGACGCAATCAAAGCCTTGGGCAGCGATTTGGAGGCCAAGGTGCTGGCCGGGGGCCAAAGCCTGATTCCGCTTTTGGCCTTCCGGTTGGCCGGCCCGTCGCTCCTGGTGGACTTGGCTCGAGTGGACGGGCTCGATCACATAACAGACGAAGGCGATCGCTTGGTCATCGGTGCCATGACCCGGCAACGCCGAGTCGAGCGCGACCCTCTGGTAGCTGATCGCTGCCCGCTCTTGGCCGAGTCCCTGCGTCATGTAGGGCATCCTCAAATCCGATCTCGGGGAACGATTGGCGGAAGCGTGGCCCACGCTGACCCGGCGGCGGAATTGCCCGGAGTTGTCTTGGCGCTGGGGGGCCGCGTGCATGTCACCGGACCGGCTGGAAATCGGACCATCGAAGCCGAGGAGCTGTTCCAGGGGTTCTTGAGCACCTCCATTGCTGACGGGGAAATCTTGACCGCCGTCGAAGTTCCGGCGTCTGGGCCGCGGACCGGGTGGTCCGTGGTGGAAGTGGCCCGCCGCCCCGGCGACTACGCCTTGTGCGGGGCGCTTTGCCAACTCCAACTGGATGACTCCGGCACCGTGGTGGATGCCCATTTGGGGTTGATCGGTGTCGGGGATCGTCCGATGCGGGCCCACGCCGTGGAGGCCGCGGTCCTCGGTGGAGCAAGCCCGTCCGAGGCGGCCGAACTGGCCCCCGATGGCCTCAGACCCGGCAGCGATGTACACGCCTCGAGTGACTACCGCCTACACCTCGCCACGGTGACCAGCCGGCGGGCACTTACCCAAGCCCTGGAGCGCGCCGCATGAGCGAACACGCTGTCACGATCAACGTCAATGGCGTGGAGAGGACGGACTCGGTGCCGGCC